>PCUD01000038.1:0-5797 GCA_002786785.1 Ignavibacteriales bacterium CG18_big_fil_WC_8_21_14_2_50_31_20
TATCAATCCTAATAATAGGATAAGAGTCCCTAGTAGTTGTAATATTTTCTTCAAATAACGCATTTAAATGTTTAACCACCTAACTATAAAGAATTTCATCTAGAAATGAGCAAAAAAATATAAGACTATTGGCTTTCATTTCATTTACAGATAAATTTTTGTTGTGTAAAACCATCTTTTGATTACTATAGCTATTTAATATGGTTTCTATTTTTTTATTCTAATCAATTCCATCATTCCCAGAAACACAGCTCAAATTAAATTCCAACAAACCATTCCTCACATAAATTACTCTGCTGTTTTCTTGCCAAGCAAATTAAATAAAAAGGTTTGAATATCCAAAAGGTAATGACAATTAAAACTTAAATAGTATTAAGCAACATATGAATTATTTTTTCTTTAGAGGTGTGGTACTCGTGGGCAACTAAAAGTCCAAAGTTTAGTATGCATATCCATCAAGTGGGTTTTATGAGATAATTCTTAATCCTTTACGCAACGCATGATAAAGCTTCTTTTAGTGATTTTATTCTTAATTTTTAAAGAAAATAAGAGGATATTTTATACAAACGAAAGTAATAAATTATAATTAACAATAATTATTTGATATTTTCCTAAAGTGGAATCCATAAATTGCAAATAAAATTGCAAGTGAAAACAACTTTGGTTTGCGAAATAATGTCCAGAAAAATAGTTTCCAATAGTAAACTCTTTCCTTTCCTATTATTCCTAATTTTAATATGGATTTAAACAATGCAGCTATGTAATTAGGATTAAGATGAAATACTTTCTTTTGTGTTGGTTCAAATTCTTTTAAAAATTGCATTACTCGTTCATAAAAGTATTTTGGATCATAAATAGTAATTAAAACTTTTTTATATCCATCAATAAGTGTTTCTAATTTCATTTGTGGGATAAAGTTAATTGAAAAATCAGTATTATTGCCCGTAAAATCTTTTAATAATCTACCTTCATTTTGTAACCTTTTATATAATTTTGTTTCCTTTGGTGCATTTAGTAACCCGACCATTGCAGTTATAATTCCGCTTTCCTGAATGAAGTTTGAAAGCATTTCAAATATTGCAGGCGAATCGCTATCAAAACCTACTATAAATCCACCTTGAACTTCTAACCCAAATTTTTGAATTTTTTTAATACTTGAAATTAGATTGCGTTTAATATTCTGAGTTTTGTTGCATTCTGATAAACTCGCTTCATTTGGAGATTCTATTCCAATAAATACTGTTTCAAATCCAGCTTCTACCATTAAATTCATTAATTCTTCATCATCAGCTAAATTTATTGATGCTTCTGTATTATAGTAAAATGGATTTTTCTTCAACGCATTCCATTCAATAATTGCAGGAAGAATTTCCTTTTTTAGCTTTCCCCTATTCCCAATAAAATTGTCATCAACAAAAAACACTGGTCCTCGCCAACCAATTGAATATAATACTTCTAATTCAGCAATTACATTTTCTACTGTTTTAGTTCTCGGATATCTTCCGTAAAGAACAGTAATATCGCAAAAATCGCAATCGTATGGACAACCTCGCGAATATTGAATATTCATGGAAGCATAATCTTTTAAATTCACTAATTCCCAAAGCGGTAATGGAGTGGTGGTAATATCTGCCCATTCTTTGGATGTATATTTATGAACAGCTTTTCCTTCTTGCAAATCTTCTAAAAAGCGTGGAAGTGTAACTTCTGCTTCATTTAAAACTAAATAATCAACTATATCATAATATTCCGAACTACTTGTAAATAGGGGTCCTCCTGCTACAATTTTAGTATTTAACTTTTTACATTTTTGGATTACAAGATTTGCTGATTCACTTTGAATTGACATAGCACTTATAAAAACATAATCTGCCCAAATAATGTCTTTCTCCTTAATATCAGTAGTATTCATATCAATTAGCTTTTTTCCCCAACCATTAGGAAGCATGGAAGCTACTGTTAAAAGTCCAAGTGGAGGAAAACTTGCTTTTTTTGATATAAATTTTAAAGCATGTCTAAAACTCCAAAATGTATCCGGGTAACTCGGATAAACCAATAATATATTCAAGTACTACCTCCAAATTAAACAAAGGAGCAAACCGAGAAAACTTGTTGTTAGAATATAACTTTTCTAGTATAAAGAGTTTATTGCAAAAAATCAATTAAATGGTGTGCTAAAGTAAATATTTATTTAAGAAATGATTTATTATTCACAAACATTTATGAAGAATTAATAAATTATATTTTTCATTTAACAGCAAGAAAATATAACTCAAAGAATATTTAAAATAATTTTTCTATTTAGAATTATCCTCATTTTTAAAATCATTGTAATATTTCTTTTTACTACCGTCGTAACTATCAATTTGGAAAAGAACGCCTTCGAGCTTTCCGTTTACAAGTGGAATTCTTTTCGTGGTTTTTAATCCAATTGATTTACGCAAAGATGGATCGCCAGAATAAATAAATGCTGAAGTTCCATTACATTTTTGTTTAATAAAATCGCCTAGTTCTTTAAAAAGTAATTTTGCGCCTTCGTTAGTGCCAAGACGAATTCCGTATGGAGGGTTTGTAACCAAAACTCCATTTTCAAACTTTTCTACTTGCTGAAATTTTTGACAAGTTAACTCAATATTATCAGAATATGGAAGAGGTGATAAATTATCTTCAGCCATTTTCAATACAATATCCGACATGTCACTTCCAATTATTAATCCTTTTGGCAAAGGACGAATATTTTTATCGCAATCATTTTTAACTTTATTCCAAATATTTTTATTGAAATCGGGCAAATAGAAAAATCCAAAATTTTTCCGCAAAGTTTGTGCTGGAATTCTGCAATAGTGCATAAGTGCTTCGGCAAGTATGGTTCCAGAACCGCACATGCAATCCCACAAAGGTTTTTCGCCATTCCAATTGCTTATTTTAATTAAAGCTGCTGCTAAAGTTTCCTGCATTGGAGCATCGCCAGATGAAAGTCGGTATCCCCTTTTGTGTAGCGATTGACCAGAAGTATCCAAACTTATTGTAGCAACGTTTTGATCAATGTGGAGATTAAATCGAATATCTGGATTATCCAGTTTAACATCGGGACGTTTGCCATTGCTGACTTTTCGGAAATAATCAACAATTCCATCCTTAAAATATTGAGACGCTGCTAAGGAGTTGGTTATGCGGCTATTTGAAACCGAAGCAGTAATTGCAAAGGATTGATCTACTGCAAAAAAATTATCCCATTTAATTTGTAAAGCATTTTCTCTTAATAATTTTGTGTCGTTGCAGCGAAATGAAATTAGCGGAGCCAAAACACGTGAGGTTAAACGAGAAGTGTAATTTATTTTATATAAAACTGAAGCATCTGCGTTGAAAGAAACTCCACGATAAGCAACTTTTGTATTTTTAGCACCTAATTCGATAAGTTCGGCTTCACAAAGTTCTTCCATCATTCCAGGAACTTGAGCAAAGTATTCGTTCGTTTTTTGATAATCGTACATTATTAATTTCCTATAATTACACTGCAATAAACAAAAATTTTCAGCCCAAAATTACTTAAATAAACACTTAATTGATATTTTGGATTAAGATGTTTTAGCTATGGTAAATTTTTAAATTTTCTTAAATTTGCATGGATAAAAATTGAGTAAATATGAGCGAAAATAAATCAAATGACCCTCTGCATGGATTAACACTTGTGCAAATACTTATTAAACTTGTTGATTATTACGGCTGGGAAGAACTAGGATTATTAATTGAAATTAGGTGTTTTAATAGTAATCCTTCCATAAATTCTTGCTTAAAATTTTTAAGGAAAACTCCTTGGGCTAGAAAAAAAGTTGAAAATCTTTATCTGGATACTGATTTTGATAAACCTTTAGGTGAATACTAGGAATATAAATGATTAATACAGAACTAGATGGAAGAAATAGAAAAGATATTCAAATTGGTCAAGATGTTGAAATAGTTTTAAAACATCATCAAAGAACTGGCGAATTAACAGAGGGAATTGTTAAACGTATTTTAACAAAATCTCCAAACCATCCTCATGGAATCAAAGTTGAGCTGGAATCGGGCGAAGTTGGTCGTATTAAAAATATTTTAACGTAATTTTATGACTGAGTTAAAACTATTTACCGATGGAAGTGTTAATACTAAATTAAAAATTGGATTTGGTGCAATTCTTTTTGTTTCAACTGAAATTTTTGATTTTGATGAGTTAAAATCGTACATACAACTTAAACGTTTTGAGGATACTTCATCCACCAAATTGGAATTGCAAACTTTACTTTGGGCTCTTTCCAATCTTCCTAAAATTGATGGAAAAATTATAATTTACACGGATTCACAAAACATAATTGGACTACCAAAAAGACGCGATAGATTTGAGAAAAATAATTACTCCTCAAAAAATAATACACTCATCAAAAACCATTTACTTTACAAAGAATTTTATAAAATTATTGATAAACTAAATTATGAGTTTGTACAAGTGAACGGACACAAACCTTCATCTCAAAAAGATGAAATTGATAAAATATTTACTCTTGTTGATAGAGCTTCGAGAAATGCAGTTAGAAATATGGGGAAATGTTTACCACCTGATTAAATACAATAATCAGAATTGAATATAAACCATTGTGGGCTGTATGTTATATTTTGGGTCACATGTAAAATTAATTTTGAAAGACCAAATAGCAAACCATAAAAACCAAATAATATTCAAATATTATTTTCTAATATCCAAATTTTTTCTTTTTTTGAATGATTTATTCAAAAATAATGAGTTTGAGTTTTGGTTATTCGTTTTTGCTATTTATTTGAAATTTATCTTTTGACGTTTGCTTTTTATTATGACATTTTTATACGCTAAGTAGAGATGCAATTAAGTGCATAGTTTTAACCAACTGATACCAATAAAATTCTCCAAATTATTGAATGTTTTTAAGTATTTTGTCAATTGCTATTTCACTTATTTATGAGAATACTAAAATGCAAAAATCAATTAAATACTTACTAATCATATGTTTACTGCCTTTGACAAGTATTTTTTCACAACCATGGGTCGAAGAAAGCTCAATTTTTAATCCAAGTGGAGTTCCCTCGCTCTCATTTTCGCAGCCACGATTTTATGATTTGGATGTTGATGGTGATTTTGAGATGATTTTGGGCAGCATTGAGCAAAATCCAATTTACTTTAAGAATATTGGAAATAAATACAACGCAAAATTTGAAGCCGATCCGTTCGTGTTTCAAGAAGTTAGAGATCTTGATGCCGAAATGGGAGTTTGTGCTGATATGGATAATGATGGCGATTTAGATTTTGTTTCTGGTGGTTACACTGGTTTACATTATTATCAAAACACTGGCAATAACACTGATGCGTATTTTGTTGAAATTGAAAACGTGTTTGCAAATGTTGTAGCTGGTGAAAATCCTTCTCCAGCATTGGGCGATCTTGATGGCGATGGAGATTTCGATTTGGTTTTTGGATTAAGCGAGGATGGAAGAGTAAAATATTTCCCAAATACTGGCAATTCAACTACACCCCAATTTTTAGAAGCAAATTCTGCAATTTGGTTTGATGTTGGCTTGTTTGCCTATCCAGTTTTATTTGATTTGGACGGGGACAAGCTCACCGATTTGTTAATTGGCAAAGATGGTCATGGATTTGATTTTTACCAAAATACTGGTGATTCATCCAATTTTGTTTGGACAAATAAAAGCTCATTATTCCAAAATGTTGGGACTGATACTTATTGGAATTCCCCTTCCCTTGTTGATTTAACTGGCGATGGACGAA
>PCUD01000038.1:5803-6031 GCA_002786785.1 Ignavibacteriales bacterium CG18_big_fil_WC_8_21_14_2_50_31_20
TGCTTTACGGAACCGCTTCTGGTCCAATTAAATTTTATAAAAATACTGGAACAAATGCCGCTCCAATTTGGGCAGAAAACACAACACTTTTTGGTGGTACTATTGATATTGGCGGTGCAAGCTCACCAGTGCTTTTCGATTTTGATAGTGACGGAGATTTCGATTTATTTAGTGGAAGTCAAATGGGCGATATTAAATATTTTGAAAATACTGGGAATAAATCATCAC
>PCUD01000076.1 GCA_002786785.1 Ignavibacteriales bacterium CG18_big_fil_WC_8_21_14_2_50_31_20
AGTTTCCCAGTTAAGGTTATTGTATAATCATTTTTTACTTGTCTTGTCTGCTCATAACAGAATATATTTCTTAAATCGTAATCTTTTTCACTTCTGTGAATATCTGCAAAATCATCATCTAGCGAAAATTGTTTGTTGTAGTTTTCAATAAACTCTTCTTTTAGAAACTTATTAGCTTCTCCTATGGTTGATATTCCTCGTAACCTCATTTCCTTTACTAAACTGTCTTGAAGGGTTCTATTGCCTCGTTCTACTCGACCTTTGCCTTGTGGACTTTGGGCATATATGATTTTTACTCCCAGTTTTCTCATTGCTCTACCAAATTCTGTTTCTTTTCCTTTCTCATAATAAACTGAATGCCTATCAACATAAATTGAATGTGGAATCCCTTTGTATTCTACATATTCCCAAAATACTATAAATGCATTTTCCGTGGACTCTGTTGGCGAAAAGCGCATATGAGAGCTGCTACTAGCATCGTCAACAAACAAAAATAAACAACATTTTACTCCTCTTCCTTCAAACCAGTCGTGATGACTTCCATCAAATTGTACCATTTCTCCATAGGCACTTCTTCTTTCTCTATGTCTTCTGTGAGGTCGTTTTGTCCTTTGCCAGCCTATATGACCACTACTCCTTATCCATCTTCGAAGTGTTTCGTGGTCTATTTTTATTTGATGATTCTCCACTAACTTTTCCGAAAAGAAGGTTGGACCAAAATCTCTATAATTTTCTCTATAGATTTTTATAACTTCTTTTTTTGTCTTTTCGCTATAGCCTCTATTGGATTCGCGTCCTCGTGATTTGCGGATGATTCCACTTATTCCTTCCCTTTCATATGAGGATTTTATCCTATAGAATTGCCGCTCACTTATTGATAATAATAGTGAGGCTTCTTTGTTTGTTAATTTTCGCTTTTTTACTTATTCCAATAAATGCACTTTCTCATGTTCCTTTAAACTCATCAGTAAATTCCTTCCCATATTAATATCCATTTTTTTGAAATACTAATATGTCTTTTTTACTGACATTTCCAAAGAGTCGTATCTATGACATTTTTAAAGAGTTATAACAATTTATATTAAATATGGAAAGTATTAATGGAATTATTATCAAAAATATTTATATTTTTTAATTACAAGATTATTATTTTGATTTATATAATTATCCTTAAAATTTAATACTGGAGTAAAAATGACTGACAAAGGGAAAGTTGAAATTGAAATTGATGTTTCAAAACATCCTATTCATGTAAATCACCCAACTTGTTCAAAAGGGCATTTGCTAATTTGCGAAAGCGTAAAAATTCACGATTATCCATCAATAAAAGTAAAAGCTACTTATAAAAATAATGCTGGCTTTTTATATATTGATCCTATTTACGGAAGTTTTTATAATATAATTGATGGAATGCACGTTCCTGATGGTGAAACTGTAGAATTATTCTGCCCTGAATGTGACGAAAATTTGAAAGCTGTAAATGACACATGTCAAATTTGTTTATCGCCAATGTTTTTATTTCATTTGCCAAATAATGGAATAGTTGAAGGATGTTTGAAAAAAGGTTGTATGTTTCACAAATTAAAAATTGTTGATGCCGAAGAGCAAGTTGCTCGTTTGTTTGAAGACAGAATGTTGCTTTAAAAAATACTTATTTGTGGGTGCAAAATTTACACCCACAAATTTTAATTTAAGGGCATTTATAAATCTGAAATTGAATCAATTCCTTCTGGTGGTGGAAGAAAAAACCGAATTTGTTTAACCTCTCCATTTTTCATAACAACCCTATCAACATTTTTTTTAATTAAAATGGAATGCTCAATAAATAAGTCGTTATCTATAACACTTCCAAACAAATAACTTGTTCCTTTAATTGTTACATTATCTCCAATCATTAACGGATATTCGTCACTTCCAGTCATATTAACACTTGATTCTATTCGCGTGTTTTTTCCAATTCTAATATTTCCCTTTATAATATCACCCCAAAGTACTTCAGAATTATCGCCAATTACCATTGTCTGATTCTTAAAAGTTGATAAATGCGCATTTTCAGCTATCGATACATTTTCACCTAAATGGATATTTCCTTTTAGATATACATTTTTTAATAGAGTAAGATTATAATTTATTTTTACACCTTCACCAAGATAAACCCCTTTTCCTATTCTAATATCCAGCGGGCGACCTTTTTTATCAAGTTCTAAAATATCATTTACAACATCTTCATAAATGAAAAAATCATCTGGAGCTTCAATTTCAATAATATCTTTTATTTGCTCATAAGTTTGCTTTCTCGCAATATTCTCCATTTCGAGCAAAACAGATTTATTATTAAACCCCATTAATACGTGTTGTGAATGAGGGTGAACAGCACGCACAGTTAATCCATTATTATTAAAAATAGAAATTAAATCTGTAATATAAATTTCACCTTGAGCATTATTGCTTTTAATTTCACTCAATAATTTTTTTAAGTGTTTATAATCAACAGCATAAACCCCTGAATTAAATTCATTATTTTCAATCAATTCATTTTTAGTGAAGCAATATTTTTTTCCGTGAAAAGTGGTGATGTAATTTGTATCGTCCTTTAAGCTTAGAATATCTTTATGCTCAATAATTTCAATTACTTTTCCAAAATCTTCATTAGAAGGATTTCCATCCATGTCCAATTCTTTTACTCTAACAATTCTTCCATAAGCATTATCTTTAGAATTGCCCTCAAAAAGTCCAGTTAAAACCATCATATCTGCAGAAGAAGCTATAAAATTATTTTTGAAGTTGGAAATAGTTGCACTATCAATTAAGCCCATATCACCTGGAAGTATATAAACAACTCCATCATATTCCTTTTCAATTTTTTCCATAGCAACTTGAACTGCGTGCCCTGTTCCGTTTTGTTCAGCTTGATATACAAAAATTGTTTGTGGAAAATCACTAATTGCATCAATAACATCGATAGCTTTAATACCAACAACAATAATGGAATTAACATTTTTAAGACCTTTCTTACAAGCATCTGCCACACGTTCAACCGTAGGTTTTTCTAATATTTTATGAAGCATTTTGGATGTTTGGGATTTAATTCTTTTTCCGTGCCCAGCTGCTAAAATAATTGCGGTTTCCTTAATTGAATAATCAAATTCACATTTTTGATTATTAATTAACTCATTAATTTCATTTTTAATTTCCATTTTCCCACTTTCTTTTAATAATTATGATATTCAAGTTAATAATTTAGTTACAATTTTGTATAATTGAATGTTATATAAAATAATTTGTAAAATAAATTTTAAAAATCATGAAACGAATATTTTTAATTTTATTACTATTATTAACGTTTTCAATAACATTATTTTCACAAGAATATGGAATTGGTGCAGGAATAATGCTTGGCGAGCCAACTGGTTTGAGCGGAAAATACTGGTTGGACGAAACAACTGCTGCTGATTTTGGAATTGCTGCTGGTTTATTTGGTGAAAGTTCTGGGTTTACAATTCACGCGGATTATTTATATCATAATAAAAATTTAATTAACTGGACATACAAATTGCCTATTTATTATGGGTTTGGTGTTCGTATGCGATTTCCTGTTGGTAATAAATTTAATCTTGGAGTAAGAGGTGTTTTTGGCGTTATGCTTTACCTGAAAAAATATCCGATGGATGTATTTTTTGAGGTTGCACCTTCTTTTAGATTACTTCCAACAACTGGATTAAATTTAGATTTAGCAGTTGGATGTAGATATTATTTTTCTATTTAGTTTTTAAGTTATATGGAAGAGTAAATATAAACTTACTACCTTCTCCTTCTTGGCTTTCAACCCAAATCTTTCCGTCGTGTTTTTCAACAAACTCTTTGCAAAGAATTAGTCCAAGCCCAGTTCCTTTTTCACCATTTATATTTGGTTCAATATGTTTTTTATCAATCTGTAATAGTTTATTAATATTTTCTTCACTAATTCCAATTCCACTATCCGTAACACTAATAAAAACTTCCTCACCATTATTTTTAGCTTCAACAATAACCGTACCTTTTGCTTGAGTAAAATTTATAGCGTTAGAAACCAGATTTCGCAAAATGGTATTAACCATGTTTTGATCACAAAATACTTGCTGACTAAGACTAACTTTATTTGATAATTTAACTCCATTTTGTTTAGCTTTTGCTTTAAAAAGATAAATTACTTCGGCAACTATTTCGTAAAGATTACATTGGGTTGGATTAAACTCCATTTCGCCCCTTTGTAGTCTAGCCCAGCTTAATAAATTTTCCAAAAAGTTATATAATTTTTTTGAACTTTCATGCAGCATTTGTGCTGTTTCCATTTTCTTTTGCTTTGAATCTGTATTTTCCGGATCGGCAAGAATTTTACTTAAGCCCATTATTGAGAAAAAGCTATTTTTCAAATCGTGTGAAATTATAGAAAAAAATCTGTCCTTGCTTGCGTTAAGTTGTTTTAGTTTCTCTTCCGATTCGGCAAGTTTATTTGATAAACTAACTAAATCTTTTGCATTTTGTTCCAACATTCCCAAACCTTCATCAAGTGTTATTTCATCTTTGGAACTATTTAACGAGAAAATTGAAACTTCTTTTTTCTTGTCTTCAACTTTTGCTTCATCTTTTTCGGGCAATTCATGAATTATTAAATATATAAAATTATCATCCTTTAGCGATAACGCAGTTGAACGAATCATTACTTTTTTAATTTCCCCTTTGGAATTTTTCTGTTTGCTCTCAAAATAATCTCTGCCTAATTCTTTTGAACGAACATATTCTTCCTTCACTTCATCTTCTTTTAGAACATTTATTTCGTAAATCTCTTTGCTGTGCAATTCACTTTCGCTATAACCATAAAATTCTTGTGCATATTTATTACTGTTCACTATTTTATCGGTTTTAACATCAACAAGTAATTTAATTGCATTATTGTTTTTGATAATTCTATCAAAAAATTTTTCGGTTTTAGATAATTGCTCTGTATTATATTCACCTTTAGCGTGTTTTGCAAACTCATTTTTAATGATTTTTATTTCGTGTGCTGAAAATTCATTCATGTTTTTAGTCTTCTTCATTATTCTTTATTATTAACCAACAAAAATATATAACATAACGGAATTTTAGAACTTAAATTTTTTGTTTTTTTAGTTTTAATTCAATAACATTTTCCATTTGCTTTAACTGTTTAATCGAGGCTTACTTTTTGCTTTTATGTACTTATGAGTCTGCCTCTGTGGTTCTCGAAAGCATAAAAAGAACGAAAGGGTTGAGTTGCGTGTTGGTTGTTTTCCTTAATTTAAGATTTTATTGCGAGAGAAAAGAATAAGAAAAATTAAGCAACTTATTCTTCAGTTCTTAAAAATTCACCATCGATAATTAATAATTTTACACCATTCTCTGAAATTGAGCTATTTGAACTTAAATTATCTGAAATAACATATGTCATTCCTTTTGTTAATATTATCTTTTTCCCATCTGCCGATTCAGTTATAAATTCACCCTCCAAACAATGCACAATATGTCCTTTTGGACACCAATGATCTGCAATATATCCTTTGGAATATTCTACTATTCTAATTCTTAGACCTTCAAATTGTTTCGTTTTCCAAAAAGCAAAACCAGAAGTTCCCTCATATTCTTTTTTTGATACTTCTGCCCAATTTATTACTTCAAATGCAATTTTAGCATTATTCATTTACAAACCTTTTTATTTTTTTACACATAACGGCGATACAACTAAACCGCTACCACAAGGTTAGCGTCGCCAAATTTTATGTTTACTGATTCTGTTAGTTAATAACTTCCTACCTTATAATATTTCAAAAACCCGGGTTGTTCCTTCTGGATAACTGCGTCTCGAAAGAACTTAAAATATTTTTCTAAATCGCTGACTAATTGTGAAATTTGTTCTTCTGATAGTTTCATGTAAAAAATCCTTCCGTAAATGGTTAATAATTAAGTTAATAATTTTTTCAATAAAATCCATGAAGCTACGCTCGGCTAAGC
>PCUD01000159.1:0-15544 GCA_002786785.1 Ignavibacteriales bacterium CG18_big_fil_WC_8_21_14_2_50_31_20
TGATTTTCTTATTATTGAAATATTTAGTGGACGAAAAAATTCCTCTAAAACAATATTTTCTATAAATTAATATAAGAAACCATTTTTACTTGAAAGTTAGACTTTCATTTTGGGTGCCTTTCGCACAAAACAGGAAAGGTGTTATAGTTTTTAATTTGGCGACTTCTTTAAAACAAAAAAGCCTTGTAAATTGTTGTTTTACAAGGCTTTAAGAAGTGGGAGTACATGGATTCGAACCAAGGACCTCCTGCTTGTAAGGCAGGCGCTCTAACCAACTGAGCTATACTCCCAAGAGTCAAACATAATTTGAATAAATTTGATTCTAAAAATAGAATATATTTTTACTTTTTACAAGTATATTTTAAATTTTTATTAAAATATTTATTCGTATCTAAGTGCTTCAATTGGGTCTAAATTTGCAGCTTTATATGCTGGATAAGTTCCGAAAAGTACTCCAATTAAAACACACAAAAATACACCAACAAATATCCAATCAAAAGGGACAACAGCAGTTGCATCCATAAGTGAACCAACTAAATTTCCAACTATTACACCCAAGAAAATTCCAATAATACCCCCCATAAGTGATAAAGTAATTGCTTCAGTTAAAAATTGTACCAAAATATTTTTACTTTTGGCACCAATAGATTTTCTTATTCCAATTTCACGAGTACGTTCGGTAACAGAAACTAACATTATATTCATTATGCCTACCCCGGCTGCTAATAATGCAATTGCTGCAATTACAAAAGCACCTATTCTAACTCCTGCAGTAATATCGTTTATTTGTTGAAGTGTATTTTCGTTTGAGCGAATCTCAAAATTATTTGGGTCACCCGGTAACACTTTTCTAATAGTTCTAAAATATCCCTCGGTAGTTTCAATTAAATCCTGATAAGAATCTTTTTCATAAGCTTGCACAGTAATATTTACGCTTCGTCTATTTCCAAAAAAAGATTGCCAAGTTGTGATAGGCATAACGGCATAATTATCTTGGCTTTGCCCAAAAACAGCACCTTGACTTTCTAAAACGCCAAGAACCACTAATTTATGTCCATCTACTTTTACTTCCTGCCCTATTGGATCCGAGTTTGGGAACAATATTTTCACAATATCTTTTCCCAAAATAATTGAACGGACTCCCCTCTCTAATTCGCGGTCATTAAATTCACGTCCATCTTCCAGCACCCAGTTATTATTTGCAAATGCTCCAGTTGTGCAACCACAAACATTAACATTTGGATTTGTTTCTTTATTACCAAATTTTATAACTCTCCCCCACATCCATTGTTCAGCGGCTACGTAAAGTGCCTTTCCATCAAGTTTTTCTGCAAGTTTTGAGTATTCTTCTGTAGATAAATCTGGTCTATTTCGTAATAAAGCTCGTTCTTCAGCGCTTCCAGTTTGAACTGATGGCCATTTTTGCAATTGAAAAGTGTTTTTCCCAAGCGCAGAAACACCTTCTTCAATGCTTGTTTGTAACATTGCAATAATTGTGCTTATTGAAATAATTGAAAAAATGCCAACAATTATTCCAAGCATTGTAAGACTTGATCTTAATTTATTAATTTTAATTGAATTTAAAGCAATTTTTATTATTTCAGCTATTTTCATTTTTAATTTCTCCGAATTAGATTTAAGATAAAAATATAATATTAGAAATAATATATTTTCTCTTATGTTTAGCTCTATCGTCTTCTTTTATCTTCTATCTCAAATATCTTTTATCAAATCTCGTGTTATTCATATCTAAGTGCATCAACAGGATCTAATTTTGCTGCAGTGTATGCTGGAGCTAAACCCGATAGAATTCCAGTGATTAATGAAATTGTAAAAGCAAGAATTACAGCATCTATATCCACTGTAACTGGAAAATCGAATTGTGCAATTACCATGCTTCCAATTATTGCAACTGCTAAGCCAATCATTCCACCAATTAAGCAAATTATTGCAGATTCTGAAATAAACTGCCCAAGTATTGTTCTTCTTGTTGCACCTATTGCTTTTCTTATTCCAATTTCTCTAGTACGTTCTTTAACAGAAACAAACATAATATTCATAATACCTATAGCACCAACAAAAAGTGCAAGACCAGTAATTAACAACCCCGCAATTTGTATTACTCCAACAGTTTGATTTATGTTGGTTAATAATCCTTCTTGTTGGTTTATTGAAAAATCGTTTTTCTCATTATATTTAAGTCCACGAACTCTTCTCATTATTCCTAAAGCTTCTTCTTTTGTAGCTTCAACCATTTGGCTATTTTCTGCTCGTACATTTAATGTAATACTGTTTGAGTGACGGCTAACAAAATATTTAAATATGTTTTGAATAGGAACATAAACTTGATTATCAGGATTCCAATTTCCCATAACCCAACTTCCTTGTTCTTCAAGTACACCAACAACTTTAAATCTATTTCCACCAATTTTCACCAACTGATTCATTGGTCCACCCTGTGGGAATAACTTTTTAGAAATTTCGCTACCAAGCACTACAACACTTCTACCGCCGTTGCTTTCCAATTCTGAAAAAAAACGGCCTTCATCAAATGAAAGGTTTGTTGTATTTATGTAATTATAGTCTGTGCCAGTAATACTAACAAACTGAACAGAACGTTCTTGATATTTTACAGTTCTTTGAGAATTTGCACTTGGGGCAACTGATATTGGCAGTTTTGCTAAATCCTTATAAGCTTTAAAATCTTCCATGGTTATGTTTTTTCTATTTCTCATTTCCCACCAGGGAATATCGTTATCAAACCAAGCCCATTTATCAATATAAAGATTATCAGAACCTAAAGATGCCACTCCTTGTTGAAAAGATTGATCAATTCCCTTTATTGCGGTTGACATTAATACAACCGAAGCAACGCCAATAATAATTCCAAGTGTTGTAAGCACAGACCTTGCTTTATTAGCTCTAATTGCTTTTAAGGAAATAAGCAATCCTTCCTTTATTTCAAAAATAAAATTTTTCATTTCAAAACCTATTTATTAAATCAAACTGGAATAAATCGATTAACAACTTCCTCATCACGTTCCACAAGTCCATCACGCAAACGAATAATTCTAGCGGCATGTTCAGCAATATATTCTTCATGTGTTACAAGAATAATTGTATTTCCTGCTTCATGGATTTCATGGAATAATCGCATTATATCTGCACCAGTTTTTGTATCAAGATTTCCAGTTGGTTCATCAGCTAATATAATTGATGGATTAGTAACTAGAGCTCTTGCCACAGCAACTCTTTGACGCTGACCACCAGATAATTCATTTGGTTTATGAGTCATTCTATCTTTTAGTCCAACATTTTCTAGTGCCGCTTCTGCACGTTCGCGCCTTTCATGAGATGAAACACCCGCATAAATAAGTGGAAGTTCCACATTATGAAGTGCATCGGAACGTGCTAAAAGATTAAATGTTTGAAACACAAATCCTATCTGTCTATTTCTAATAGATGCAAGTTCATTATCATTCATTTGACTAACGTTTTCTCCAGAAAAATCGTATAATCCCTTTGTTGGAGTATCTAAGCATCCAAGAATATTCATCAATGTAGATTTACCAGAACCAGATGGACCCATAATAGCAACGTATTCATTCTTATTAATCCTTAATGAAACATCTGCAAGTGCATGAACTTCTTCACTTCCTACTTGATATATTTTAGCTATATGTTCGATATTTATAATATTCATATTTTTTTACCTAATTCGATTTGAGATTAAAGATATTAGAATTCAGATTATTTTTTACTCTAAATCCCAATCTTACTCTGTTATTGTTAACTAATTATTCTCTGTTTTTCATTTTTTTTCAACAGATTCAGATTTTTTTTCATCTTTTTTAGGAACTATAACTTTTGTACCATCTTCTAACTCTTTAGAAATTGCCCTGTAAGGACCAGTTACAACTTCTTCACCGCCTTCTATACCAGATACAATTTCAATATAAGTATCATCACTAATTCCAGTTTTAACATTTACTTTTTTAACTTCACTAGCATTTAATAAAAAGACAACTTCTTCAGGTTTTTCTCTTTTACCATTATTAACTTTTGCGTTTTCTTCACCACTTCCATCTTCATCTTTTGGTTCAACACTTTTCATTCTTGCAGTTACACTTTGTATAGGAACGGAAACTACTCCAAGTTTTGTTTCTGTTCTAATATCAGCATCACATGACATACCAGGTCTAATTTTCTCACTAGGTGAAATTAAACTAATTCTTACTTCAAAATTAACTACCTCATCTTGAGTTCCAAAACCTGTAGTTTGAGCACTATTACCAATTTGAGAAACAAGCCCTTTAAATTTTCTATCTCCAAAAGCGTCAATTTCAATGTTAGTTGTATCACCTTCAGAAATTAAAACAACATCATTTTCATCAACTTCAACACGAGCTTCCATCTTGGCTAAATCAGCTACTGTCATTAAATGAGTTCCTTGACTAAATGAACTACCAAGCACGCGCTCACTTAATTCAACGTTTAATGCTGTAATTCTTCCATCAATTGGAGAATACATTACAGTTTTATCAAGTTGCTCTTGTGCATCATTTAAACTTGCTTCAGCCTGTCTTACAGAAGCTTGTTGAGATTCATATTGCCCAACACTTTGTAAATAGTTTGATTTTGCAGCTTCAAGCTCTTGCTCACTTGCTAATTCTTTTGCAAATAAACCTTTTACTCTACCATAATCCGATTCAACTTTATCCAAATTAGCTTTACTTACTTTTAACATTGCCTGAGTAGATTGTAAGCTTGCTTTTGCTCTATCTCGCTGTGCAGTATATTGTTCAGGTTTAATTCTAATTAATAATTGTCCCTTTTTTACAATTTCTCCTTCTATAACTGGCAAATCAACTATCTCACCAGTAACCTCTGGTCTTAGTTCAACTTGATATTCAGGAAATATTTTCCCAGTGGCTGAAACTACTTGTGTTATATTCCTTTTTTCAACTTTTTCTGTCTGTACAGAGGTAATTTTTTCATTATTGCTATTAGTAATAACTAAAACTACAAGTATTGCTATAACTAACCCGATTCCACCAAAAATAAAATATTTCTTTTTTGAATTCTTTTTTTTCTGCTTAGCCATAATAAATCTCCTTAATGCCGTTTCTCAATTTTCATTTAACTTAATATTTAATTATCATTTTTAAAATTATTTTCATATTGTTTATAATTTAATTTTCCAATGCTATTTAGTAGTGCTTGTCTCACACTAAGAAAATTAAATTCTGCCTCAATTCTTTGACTTAAAGCATTTTGGTAATCTCTATCCGATTGCAAAACGTCGAGGAAAGTTCCTGAGCCAAGACTATATCTTTCATATTGAACTCTTCTGTTTTCACCAGCTGAGATAACTGTTTTAGAAGATACTTCTAAAGCTTTAGAAACAGCTTGGAAATCTAAATATCCCTGTTTAATTTCAATTTTAATTTGTCTTTCAAGTGCCAATAAATCTTCTTGAGCACTAAGTTCTTTTACTTTAGCAAATTGAACAGAAGTTTCTGTACTAAAATTTGAAAATATAGGAATATTCAAACTGAGATTAACTCCCCATGTTCTTCTGTCAAAAAGTTTACCAACTTCTAAAGAATTTGTTGATAGACTATAACCACCAGTTAAACTTGGCCAGTAACCACTGTTTGCAATTGTTATTCCATCTTTTGCGCTCATTACAATTTTTTGCTGACCCAAATAATCAGTTCTGTTTTGCAAAGCAACATTAACAATCTGAGACATTTCACTAAATTCAATTTCTAAAGAATCTGATTGAGAACTTTTAGTAACATCAATTTTACTAACAAAATTATAATCACTTAGAACATCTAAAGCCAAATAATTGATTAAAGTATTTTTAGCAGCATCAACTGCATTCTGAGCCCTAATCATTTCTACTTCTGCACTACCAGTTTGAACTTGTTGAGCATATAAATCTGCAACTGGTGCTGAACCTAATTTGTTTCTTTCAGTAATTGTTTCAAGTAATTTATTATTGTACTTAAAATTCTCTTCTTTAACTTTCAAAAGCGCTTCCGATTTAAGAATTGTGTAATAATAAATAGTAGTTAGTTGAACAACATCTTTTTTATATTTATCAATATTTAATTTAGCAGCATCGTAATTGTTTTCAGTTGATGAAATGTTTGCATAATTAGCTAATCCATCAAAAAGAGTAATAGAACCACCAGCACTAACTGAGTAATTTCTAGTATCAGTTGAAGTGGCAGGAATAACAATCGGATTTCCAAGATAATCAAGCTGTGAGCCACCACTATCTTCTATTTTGCTCCAGCTCCAACCACCTCTTACTCCAAAATTTGGTAACAACTGTCCATAAGCAGATTTTACCGAAGCTTTGTTGCTTTCTAAATTATATTTTGCTTTTACCAATGCACTGTTTTTTTGAAGTGCTATTTGAATTGCTTTTTCGATTGTTAAATCAGTTTGCGAGAAAGATACCGTTGTCATTAATATTGTCAGGATTAGTATCATATGTTTTTTCATAATGTCTCCATTAGTCATTAAATTTTTTTTTGTTCAGTTGTTTGGACGATAGTATTTTAGAAAAGTTACAAATAATATCTTCCTAAAGATATTATTTTATGAAGATAGTTGGTAAATTAAAATTATGTAAAATATTTACATGTAAAAAAAATATTAGATGCAATATCTGTTTTTTATAAATTTTATTTCATTTTAAGTTGATTATTAATATTTGGATAATAACATTCTTTTATAGTTGTTTTTTTTTATTTTATAAACTATTTTTCGTTTAACAATCTTTTATAGGAGAAAACAAATGAAAAAAATACTCTTTGTATTTAGTTTTTTGCTTACATTTTCAGTTCTTTTTGGACAACAAACTAAAGTAAATGGACACAAAGATAATGTAGTTGGTCCTTTTAACACCCCACAAGAAGTTACAAAAGCATGTTTAGAGTGTCACGAAGAAGCTGGAAATCAAATTTTAGAATCACGCCATTGGAATTGGGCAGAAGCACCAAGTAAAGTTAAAGATAGTGTTGCAAATCTTGGAAAGAAAAATCTTATTAATAACTATTGTGTTGCAGTTTCTTCAAATTGGGCTCGTTGCACAAGTTGCCATATCGGTTATGGTTGGAAAGATGCATCTTTCGATTTCAAAAATAAAGAAAATATTGATTGTTTGGTTTGCCACGATCAAACTGGAAATTATACTAAAACTCCAACAGGAGCTGGAATGCCAGACACAAAGGTAAATTTGCTTGACGTTGCTCAAAATGTTGGTGCTACAAACAGACAAAATTGTGGAAACTGCCATTTTTATGGTGGTGGCGATGAAGCTGTTAAACATGGCGATATGGATGGAAGTCTATTAAACCCAACCGCTGATTTTGATGTTCACATGGGCGGTCAAAATTTTACTTGTACCGAATGCCATAAATCTGAAAATCACTCAATTTCTGGAAAAAGTCACGGTTCACGCACAATGGGAACTGGCACTGACGTAAATTGTGAGACTTGCCACATTGGTGAAATTCACAAAAACAAAACGCTAAATAAACATATAGAAACAATTGCTTGCCAAACTTGCCACATTCCAACATATGCAAAAGAAGTTCCTACAAAAACTTATTGGGATTGGTCAACTGCTGGAACAGATGCTACTGTTGAAAATGATGAATTTGGCAAACCAACTTTCGATAAGAAAAAAGGTCACTTTAAACGTGGCAAAAACCTGACTCCAGAATACAAATGGTATAATAAATCAGCAAGCTACTATCAACTTGGCGATAAACTTGACCCAAGTAAAGTTCTTGTGTTAAATTTATTAAACGCAACAATTGCTGATAAAAATGCTAAAATTGCACCTTTTAAAGTTATGCGAGGCAAACAGCCAATTGACGCTAAACAAAATATTGTTGTAGTTCCTCATTTATTTGGAAAAGAAGGATTTTGGAATACTTACGATTGGATTGATGCAACTAATAAAGGAATGGCTTCTGTGGGAATGACTTTTTCTGGAAAACTCGACTGGGTTGAAACAGAAATGAATTGGTCAATAAATCACATGGTTGTGCCTGCTAAAAAAGCATTAAAATGTACATCTTGTCACGGCGCAAAAGCTACTTTAATGGATTGGAAAGCTTTAGGTTATCCAGGTGATCCTAAAAAAGCTGGGAACCGAGAAAAATTAGGATTAGTTAAATAGCAAATATCATCAAATTGTTCAAAAAAAAAGCCAAAATTAAAATTTTGGCTTTTTTGTAATAAATAATTCTAAAATTTTTTATATAAATCTATCTTTAATTTTCATCAAAAAGTTAAAAGCTTCTTCATAATTATTCCCAATTTCACCTTCAAGAATTGCCTCTTCAATTGCTGTTTTTATTTCACCAACTTTTCTTGAAGGAGGAATATTAAAAATTTTCATAATTTCCTCGCCATTAACTGGAGATTGAAATTCGCGTAATTTGTCGCGTTCTTTTACATCGCGCACTTTATCCATCACTTTATCATAATTGGATAAATAGCGAGATACTTTGGCTGGGTTTTTACTGGTAATATCGGCTCTGCAAAGAGTAATCATATCTTCCAAATCTTCTTCGAGAGCTACTATAAATCTTCTAATTGCCGAATCTGTAACAACATCGGAAATTAAGGCAATGGGACGAAGATGTAATCTTACTAATATTTGCACATAATTTAGTTTTGATAAAGGCAATTTCATTCGCTTAAAAATATATTTCATCCAACGTGCCCCTTTTTCTTCGTGCCCGTGGAAAGTCCAACCAACTTTTTCATCAAATTTTTTAGTGACAGGCTTTGCAATATCGTGCATTAAACCAGCAAACCGAAGCCAAACATTATCAGAAACTTTTGCAATATTATCCACAACTTGGCATGTGTGTAAAAAAACATCTTTATGATGAAAATCTTTTCTCTGCTCAACACCGGCAAGATTTGCAACTTCTGGAAAAATAATTATCATAACTCCAGAATCGTAAAGCAGCCTTAATCCAATTGAAGGTTTTGGAGAAGATAGTATTTTAAAAAATTCTTCCGAAATCCTTTCTTGCGAAATTATTTCAAGGCGCTTAGCTAAATTATTTGCTGCCAATAATATTTGTTCATCAACCTTAAAATCCAATTTCGAAGCAAATCTAAATGCACGCAAAATTCTTAGCGGGTCATCGTTAAATGTAATATTTGCATCTAATGGAGTTTTAATTAATTTTGATTCTATATCCTCAACCCCGCCAAATGTGTCAATTAATTCGCCATAATTGGATTTATTGAGTGAAATTGCCAGCGTATTCATTGTAAAATCGCGTCTATTTATATCATCCTCAAAAGTCCCAACTTCAACAATTGGATTTCTACTATCTTTGGAATAAGATTCTTTTCTCGCTCCAACAAATTCTATATCAATGTCCTTATAGAAAAAATGAGCAGTCCCAAATGTTTTAAATAATGAAACATTCTTTACTTTTAGCTTTTTTGCAAGTTCTTTGGCAAAAATCAATCCAACATTTATTTGTTTATTATTTTGAGGGACAACTAAAATATCCACATCATCTAATTTTTTATCTAAAATTAAATCGCGGACATAACCTCCAACTACATAAATGTCAACTTTTAATAGTTCAGCAATTTCTGATGCAGCAAGAAAGTAATCTTTTTGGTTTATATAGCTTTTGAAATCAATCATACATTCTATTTTATATTTGAACTGCTAATTTACACAATGTGAATTTTATATGTTATTTATTATATAGTATATATAAACACTTATTTTAATAAGTAAATAGATTTATAATTATTAGTTTTGATTTGTATTATTGCAAAACCAAGCTACCTTTTTTAGGTGAGATTCATAAATTGGTAGTTCATAATTTTGAACACATTTTTTCACACTAATTTCAGCAAATTTTAACGATTTATTATAAAGATTATTTCTCAACAAGTATTTTGAAATCTCATAGGCAGAATTGCTTGAAATATTAATTAAAGGTAAATTATCCAAAGATGAATAAAAATCCTCTACTTTTTCATCCATTCTTTCAGATAGTTCTACCAAAATTGGTATAGAAGCATCAAATAATTGTATATTATTTAATGATTTAAGGGTTGAATATTTATCAAAATCGCTACCTTGCAAATATTCCAATAATTGATTTTCTTTTATCAATTTAATTCTAATTTCTGCAATATTTTTATAATATAAAGTTGGCTCATATTTATGCAGTAATTGATAAACTGAATCAGCCTCCTCCAATTTATTGTTAAACACAAGTTGATCACCATAATTCAAAATTGCTGAATAATATGATGAAGTATTCTCATATTCTAACATTTTATTCTTCATTAATTCTAAAGACTCAGAATATAATCCAATTTTATTGTTAGAATAAATAACACCAATTAAAGCAGAATATGAATTTGAATATTCAAAGATTGATTTAAAAGTATTTAATGACGAATAATAACTTTGCTCGTTAAATAATTTCCATGCAAAATTTAAATCATTTGCAACTGTTCTTGGACACACTTTTTTTGTAATAGGATTCCGTCCAAAAAACAAATTAGCACGATGTTTATTAATATTATAATTAAGCGAATTTAAGTATTTATAATAATCCTCTTCCACTGATTCTAAATTCTTACCAAGATGCAATTCAAATTCCAAATCATTATAAATTTTATTCACTTTTTCAATACTGTATTTTTCTATTAAGAATTTAATAAATGAACCTGCTGTTATATATGAAAGCGATGAAGTTTGTCCGAAGAAATTAAATTTTGTAAATAGTTTAGAAATATTAAAATCATATCCACTTTCTTTAGCCAATAGCGCCATGTAGTGAATATCATAGCCAGAATAGTTATCCTCAATAGCCATGGCATAACCTTCAAGCATTGCCATATTTAAACCGCCGGCAATTTTAAATGGTGTGCTCCCAATTTCAGCTGCATATATATGAGTAAGTTCATGCTCTAAGGTATTTTCTACGGAATTATAATCAAGAAATATTTGATTCATCCAGGGTTTAGCAACATTAGCAGCTTTGCTCCCAAATAGTTTCCCTTTTTGGTTTGCATTTTTAAAGATGTAAGTAATTAAATTGTTTGGTGTTGATAACTTTGTTTTTCTTTCAATTTCACTCATGTAATAGAAATGTTCAAATCCTATTAATTGGGCATCTTTTTTATTTAAGTTATCACTGTAACGTATTTCAAATAAAGTACTTAAAATGCTCATATTTAAGTTATCATATAACTTATATTTTGTTGTTGCATATCCCAAATAAGGCTTTAATAAAAAGAATAAAACTGCTCCAAATAATGTGCATAACATTAATAAGTATCTATTCTTTTTGTTTGAGGTGCCAACTTTAATAAGAGAAAATAATAATATGGAAAATAAAATGAATTGAATTACTCTAAACAAGATTAACTTACTATTAATCAATATTTCATCATCATAAATTGTTCCTGGAATAATACCAACAATTACATTGAAAAAATAGACTTGTGGATAAATATAAAATTCATATAGTGGAGCAAGTATAAAAAGTACAAATATAAAACCAAATATTAAATATGAATATTGCTTATTAGTCCAAAAAGAAAATGTTCCTACAACAAATCCAAAATAGAATGCAGGCAAAACAATTACAAAATAATAGATTATTCCATCGCCAAAAGGACAAATTTGGAAAAATAGATTTGAAATAATTGAAATGAATAGTGGACATAAAAATATGGTTAAATAGTTTTTGTATTTAATGCGAACAATAGCCTGGAGCATACCAAATGCTTTGAATTTTCGCAAATAATGTATAGTTAAAATTCCAGAGGTAAAAAATAAAATGATACTAAAAACAAAAGAAAACTCAAAATTAAGAACTTGAATTAAAGGTAATGTTTGAGCAAATACAGCTAATATTAAAACTATTAAAAGTAAACTATTGGGAATATTTAATAATGATTTTATTTTATTCATAATTATTATGGCTTTTAAACACATCAAATTTAATATTCTAAAATTCTACCGTTTTAATTCTTTCAATATTTGCTCCCAATCTGGATAATTTTTCTTCAATTTTTTCGTATCCTCTATCCAAATGGTAAATACGGAGCACTTCCGTTTTTCCGTCAGCAACTAATCCACCTAAAACAAGTGAGGCACTTGCACGCAAATCAGTTGACATTACTTTTGCTCCTTTTAACTTTTTAACACCACGAATAATAGCCATATTATTGACTCGTTCAATATTTGCTCCCAAACGAATTAATTCAGGAACATGACTAAACCTATCAGTGTAAATATTATCTGAAACTGTTGAAGTACCATTTGCGAGTGTCATGTAAGAAATCCATTGAGCTTGCATATCGGTTGGAAATCCAGGATAAATTGCAGTTGAAACATCAATGCTTTTAGCATCTATATTACTTGAGTCTATTTCTATTAAGTTATTGTTTATAGTTATCTTAGCACCGCTATCTTTAAGTTTTGATAAAACTGCTCCAAGATGATTAATATTGTTATATTCAATTTCAATTTTACTTTTTGTAATTGCTCCAGCAATCAATAAAGTTCCAGCTTCAATTCTATCACCAATAATTTCTCCATTAGCGGCATTTAGTTCGTCAACTCCATCAACAAAAAGTGTACTGCTTCCAATACCCTCAATTTTTGCTCCCATTGAAATTAAATATTCGCATAAATTTGTAATTTCAGGTTCAATTGCAGCATTTTGAATTTTACTTTCCCCTTTTGCTAAAACTGCTGCCATAATTGTATTTCCAGTTGCTCCCACAGAAGAAATATCAAAATTTATATTTGCTCCGTGTAGCCTATCAGCTTTAGCAATAATATCGCCACCATCTAATATTATTTGTGCTCCCAATTTTTCTAATGCTTCCAAATGTAAATTAATTGGGCGTGGTCCCCAAGCACATCCACCAGGCATTGAAACTTTTGCATACCCATATTTTGCTAATAATGGACCAAGAACATAAACTGAAGCTCTCATTTTTTTCACATGTTCGTAGGGAGCATCTTGATTTGTTATATTTGAAGAATTTAGTTCTAAATTATTATTTTCAAAATTTGCCGAAACTCCAAGGTGTTTTAACAACTTAATCATTGTAAAAATGTCATTTACTTCAGGAACATTTTCAAACCTATTTATTCCATTATTTAGCAAAACTGCTGGCATTAATGCTAAAGCAGAATTTTTAGCACCGCTAATTTTAACTCTTCCTTTAAGTTTATACCCGCCTTCGATTACAAATTTATCCAACTATTCTTCTCCTTTTTCCAATTCAATCAATTTTCCATTACTTCCAACAATATAAATTTTTCCATTTGGAGCTATTGAAATATCATTCCAATTTTCAAAATATTTAGACTCAACCGAATTCCAATTTTTACCAGAATTTGACGATAGCAAAATGGTACCATTATTTCCAATTATAATTACATTATTTTTATCAATAAATTTCACTTTGTTTAATGGTCTTTTGGTAACTCCAACTATCGATTCCCAACTACTACCACCATCAGTAGTTCTTAAAATAGTTCCATTTCCACCAATGCAAATTCCAAGATCGGTATTAAAAAAATCAATCGATTTCAAATATTTTGTAGTATTTGAATTAAGCTTGCTCCAAGTAGCGCCAGCATCTACTGTTTTTAATAATATTCCATTAAATCCAACTATAAACGCAATATTTTCATTATTAAAATGAATATCAAAAAGTAATTCGTTAGTTTTACTTTCAACTTTATTCCATTTTTTACCACCATCTTTTGAAATAAGAATTAGGCCTTCAGAACCTACAATAATCCCAAATTGTTCATTAATGAACTCAATACTGCTTAGAAAATGACTTTTATCAAGAATTGAATACCATTGTTTATTACCATTTAAACTGTAAATAAAAGATGATTTATCGCCAATAAATATTTCATCTCCATTTTGAAATTTCCACAAATCGTTTAATTTAACCTTTTCATCTTGTTGTTCAACACCCCAATCTGCGGATAAATTTATACGAGTTAAAACAATTGCTGAATCTCCAGCTATTGTAAATTTGCTTCCATCAGTTATGATAGAGTTTAGCGTATATTTTGTTTTAAGTGGAATATTTGTAATTTGTGAAACTTTAATTTTATCCTTGGTTTCAAATAAAGTTGAAATACTGTGCTCTTTAAATACTTCGTAGCCCTTATAAATCATAAAATCTTTTACTTGAAAAAAAACAAAAACTATAAGTAATAAGAAAAGTGTTATAAAAATGATAAAACTAAAAATTGATTTTTTCTTTGATAAAATTTGTCTAACCTTTTTTTCATTAAAATAATTAGCATCAGCAGTTTTTAAAATATTATCAAATTGTTGAATATCATTTTTCACATCTGAACAAGTCTGATATCTTTCTTCCTGCTTCTTTTTTAAAAGTTTACCAACAATTTGATCTAATTGCGGAGACACATTGGGTAAAAATGTTGTTAAACTAATTGGATTTTCCTTCAAATGCCCTTCCATAACTTCAAATTCATTTTTGCTATCAAACGGTGGTTGTCCTGTTAGCATATCATAAATTGTGCATCCAATTGAATAAATATCTGAAGTTTTATTAACATTTTTCCCTTTAATTTGCTCGGGACTCATATAATAAATTGTGCCAATTCTTGCACTTGTTTGCGCCAAATCAGATTCACCTTCAACCGATTTTGAAATGCCAAAATCCATTATTTTAACAATGCCTTCGCTGTTCACAATTATGTTGGAAGGCTTAATATCGCGATGGATAAATCCTTTTGAATGGGCATATCCAATTCCGTCAAGGAGTTGATTCATTATGAAAATTACATCAAAAATGTGCAAATGGTGATTTCTGAAAATTACTTTTTCGAGACTTTCACCATCAACATATTCCATAACAATACCAAATTGGCTGTCAAATTCTATAAATCCATAAACAGTTACAATATTTTGGTGAATTAATTGTGCGTGATTTCGGGCTTCTAATTTAAAACGCTCAATCATTTTATTGCTATTTTTTATATTTGGCGCATTTAATACTTTTATTGCAACGTTTCTATTTAATTTTTCGTCAAAAGCTTTATAAACAACACCCATTCCACCTTTACCCAATAGTGAAATAATTTTGAAATTTTCTATTTTTCTGTTTATTAATTTATCCATTTAATTCAATATTTTATGGCTATTAAAGTCGGAAATATAATGAAATAAAATTTTATAAACTTTGAATTGAAATTAAGATTTATTGTAGTCCAATAATTTTAAAACCCCAGCACTCAACAAATATACCTCCAAGGTTTCCAAAAACCTTGGAGGTTTGGCTGTAGTATTTATATTTTTAATTGCACATTAATAATTTTTATTCAAAAATATAAAAATCTAAACTTTGCTAAAATTATATTTTTATTTATATTTGTTAGCTAAAATATTGTTACTTGCGAGGGTGGCGGAATTGGTAGACGCGCTAGACTTAGGATCTAGTATCGAAAGGT
>PCUD01000159.1:15561-40535 GCA_002786785.1 Ignavibacteriales bacterium CG18_big_fil_WC_8_21_14_2_50_31_20
CTCAAAAAAAAAGGATGAGGTTAGTTTGGAAAAAAAAGTAAATGAAATTGCAAAACATGAGCACGAGTTAGTAGTAACTTTAACTTATGATGAAATTAAACCAGAAATTGAAGAAGCCTATAACAAAGAAAGAAAAAAGATTTCAATTGATGGTTTTAGAAAAGGAAAAGCACCACTACATGTAATAAAGAAAATGTATGGTGAATCCATTGAATATCAGGCTGCTGAAACAATTTCAAACAAAAAATTCTGGAATATTGTTGATACAGATGATTTAAAGCCAATCTCAACACCTAAACTTGTGGATATTGATTTTGTTCCTGGCGAAAAACTATCTTTCAAAGTAATCTACGAAGTGAAACCTGAATTGGAATTGAAAAACTACAAAGGATTGGAAATTGAAAAACCAATTCTGAAAGTAAGAGACGAAGATGTTGAATTTGAGTTATCACGAATTTTAAAAGGACACGCATCTTATGTTGATGTCGAAATTATTGAAGATAAATGCCGATTTGTGGCTAATTTACAAAGAGTTAACGATGATGGAACTCCTTTTGAAGGAAGTAGAACTGAAAATTTAACTGTCGATTTATCAGAGCCTACTGTAAATGTTGATTTACAAGAAAATTCCAAAGGTAAAAAAGTTGGTGAAACTTTTGAATTTACTTTTGTTGACGAACATAAACACGGTGAAGAAACACACAAAGAAGAATATAAATACGTAATTGAAGTAGTGAAAATTGAAAAAGCTACATATCCAGAATTTGATGAAGAATTTGTTCAAAAAATATCTAACAAACAAGCCAAAACAATTGACGAATTCAAAAACCAGATAAAAGATAGCTATCAAAAATATTACGAAAGTCAGTCAGACCAAGTTTTTGAAAGCAAATTATTGCACGAAATTGTTAAAAATAACGACTTTACCCCTCCAACTGGTTATGTTGAATTTATGCTTGAAAGATTAGTTGAAGTTGAAAAAGAAAATGCAAAAAGACAGAAACAACGATTGCCAGAAGATGCCACTCTTAAGAAAAACTTAGCACAAAGAGCAGAGTGGACTGCAAAATGGCAAATAGTTTTAGAAAATCTTTCTCGTATCGAAGATATTACTGTTGATGATGAAGAATTAGAAAAATTAGCTGAAGAAGAAGCTGGCAAAACTGGCATTTCTGTTCAAAAACTTGTAAAATACTACAAAGATACTAATAGAAAAGAATCGCTTTTGGAAGATAAGGTTATTAAATTTCTAATTGAAAATACAAAAGTTAAAGAAGTTGATGCAAATGAGAAAAATGATGCTGAAAATAAGTCCAATAAAAATGCATCAAAAAGATCAACTAAAACAAAAGATAAAAAGGATTAAAAATGAAACCAGAAATATATAACCAACTTGTTCCCTATGTAATTGAACAAACTGGAAAAGGCGAACGTGGAATGGATATTTATTCCAGATTATTAAGAGAAAGGATTATTTTTCTTGGCTCTGGAATTGACGATCATGTTGCAAGTGTTGTTATTGCGCAGCTTCTATTTCTCGAAGCCGAAGATTCTGACAAAGATATATTCTTGTATGTAAATTCACCAGGTGGCTCTGTTTCGGCTGGATTGGCAATTTATGATACAATGCAATATATAAAGCCAGATGTTTCAACAATTTGTGTTGGACTTGCAGCAAGTATGGGAGCAGTTCTTCTTGCTGGCGGTGCTGCAGGTAAACGTTCGGCACTTCCGCATTCAAAAATTATGATTCATCAACCATGGATTGGTGGACTTCAGGGTCAAACTTCCGACATTGAAATTCACGCAAAAGAAATGGTGAAAACTCGCGATGCGCTTTATGCAATTTTAGCAAAGCATTCTGGCAAAACGATGAAACAAATTCATGATGATTGCGATAGAGATTATTATCTTTCTGCTATTGAAGCAAAAGAATATAAGCTTATTGATAACGTTTTAGAAAAACGTAAAACAACAAGTGATAAAAAAGATAAATAAACTATTTTGGGGGAGCTACTTTTGCTCCCTTTTTTATTTTATCCACTTCAAATTTTTAATTGCACTTCCCTACCAAAGAGATTAATTTAATACATTATTTTATTGAAATATTTTGGAGATTTGATGAAACATTTAATTCAATCACTTTTTTTAGTTTTATTTTTCAACCTTCCTTTTTTAGCTCAAGAGCAAAATTTTACAATGGAAGATGTGGTTTTTAATTCCTATTCAACTTTAGCACCAACAACTCTTAAACAATTACAATGGCTGCCAAACGAATATTCGTACAGCTATGTTGAAAAAGATGATAATACTGAAATGTTGGTTAAAGGCTTTGCAACTTCTGGAAGAAAAGCACAATTAGTTTCACTAAAATCACTTAATGATGATTTAGAAGATTTTTCTGTTGGTAATCTAAAATCTTTTCCTAAAATAAGTTGGGTTGATGATTTATCTTTCCAATTTCAAATACAAAATAAAGTATTTTCATACTCAGTTGATGATGAAGATTTAGAACTTTTAGCTGCTTTACCCGAAAATTTTGAAGGTGTAACTTTTTCAAAAGATAGAAGAAAAATTGCGTTTGTAAGTGAAAATAATTTAAGTATTGTAATTAATTCAGATGAAAATTTGCAAATTACAACTGATGGTAAATATGGAATTACAAATGGATTATCAGTTTCGCGTAACGAATTTGGAATTGATGGTGGAGTTTTTTGGTCACCCAAAAGTAATTACATAGCTTTTTATCACGAAGATTTAACAAACGTAACGGATTATCCATTGGTTGATATAACAACCACTCCAGCAAGTTTAAAAAATATTAAATACCCAATGGCTGGAGGTACTTCGCCAGTTGTTTCTCTTGGAATTTATAATTTGAATAAAAAAGAATTAATCTGGCTAAAAACCGATGGTAATAAAGACCAATATTTAACCAACATCACTTGGGGTCCAGATGAAAAATATATTTATGTTGGTCAATTAAATAGAGACCAAAACCATCTTAGATTGGTTAAATACGATGCTAACACTGGAGAAAAAGTTAAAGAGCTTTTTGAAGAAAAAGACGAGCAATATGTTGAGCCACAATTTCAACTCGAGTTTTTAAACAACGAGCCAAATAAATTTGTATGGTTTTCGCAAAGAGATGGATACAATCATTTATACTTATATAATACAAATGGTGATTTTTTAAAGCAATTAACTGTAGGTAAATGGGTTGTAACTCAGTTTTTAGGATTCGATTCTAAACGCGATAATTTTTTTGTTGTTGGAACAAAGGATTCCCCTCTCGAACGACATCTTTATAAAATTGATTTTAAAGATGAAAAATATATTAAAAAACTTACTTCAAATATTGGAACTCATAAAATTTTGCCACATAGTAGTTTGCGCTATTTTATTGATAATTTTTCAAGCACAAAAACCCCAAAAGATATTAGTGTTTTAAATGAAAAAGGTGAAGTAATTGGAGTTATTCATAAATCTCCTAATCCTATTGAAAAATATGCAATTGGCGATACTAAACTTTTTTCTATTAAAGCTGATGACGATTCAACTGATTTATATTGCCGCATGATTTATCCTCCAGATTTTGATGAGAGCAAAAAATATCCAGTTATAGTTTATGTTTATGGCGGACCACACGCACAACTCGTAAATAACGCTTGGGAGTCTGGACGTTACGCATTTTGGTTTAATTACATGGCTCAACATGGTTATATTGTTTTTACTCTTGATAACAGAGGTTCTTATAATCGTGGGTTGGAATTTGAACAAGCAATTCACCGCAATTTGGGAACTGTGGAAGTTAGAGACCAAATGACTGGATTGAATTACTTGTATTCTCTTCCATACGTTCACCCAGCGCGCATTGGAGTATTTGGGTGGAGTTACGGTGGATTTATGACTACTTCTTTAATGACAAGAACCAAAGGAGCCTTTAAAGTTGGTGTTGGGGGTGGAGCAGTTATTGATTGGAAATACTATGAAATTATGTACACAGAAAGATATATGGATACTCCGCAACAAAATCCAGAAGGATATGAGCAAGCAAGTCTTTTAAATCATATCAAAAATTTGGAAGGAAAATTGCTCGAAGTTCATGGAACAGATGACCCAACTGTAGTTTGGCAAAATACTCTTCAATTAGCAAAAAAAGCTGCCGATCTAAATATTCCACTTGATTATTATCCATATCCAGGTCATCCACATGGAATTGGTGGCAAAGATGCTCTTCATCTATACAACAAAATTTCTAATTACTTTTTGGATAATTTGTAAACAATTTTTGCAAATAGAGATTTATATAGTAAATCTCTATTTGAAGAAACATGAGGTAAGAACAAGATTCATAATTTTCTTTACCATTTGTTTATTCTAATATTAGTTCTTTTCTTCCCCACTTTTTTAAGTGAGAAGTAATAAACTCAATAACCTCTGCTTGTTGCTCTGAGCCATTGCCAGTTATTTTAATTGGTTTACCAAATGAGATATACACTTTTTTGCTTGTATCTATTTTCCCAAAATCTTTAACCAATTTTCCATTTTTCCAAGCTTCTGTAAGAAGTGCTATTGGAATTACTGGCACATTACTCCTTTTTGCTAATTTAACGCCAAGCGAATTAAAATCTTTTACATCAAATACAGAAGCTCTTGTTTTTTGAGGAAATAAAACAATTGAACGCCCTTCTTTTAATCTGGCTGCACCTTGTTCCATAACTTGAGCTAAATCTTCACGAGCATTTTCACGCCCTACAATAATTGGGTGACGTGCACTATTTATTGGACCAAATAAAGGAGTTGTATTTAGCTCTTGCTTTGTTACAAAACAAACCAATTTTTTAGGACAAATAATTCTTGGAAGTACAACAGTTTCAAGTGAGCTCATGTGATTACCAATAAACACTGCTGGTCCTTCAAATGAACTTAAATTTTTCAATCCACTAATTTCAAATTTAAGACCAACCGTTTCAAGTGCATCCATAATCATTTTGGAAGAATTGACCCAATTGTATCTATCGTATAATTTCTTTTTAGTTAAATTATTCGCAAACATAAAAATGGAAATCATTCGGGGGAAAAATCTAAAGGCTGCTGAAAAAATAGATTTCTTTTCCCGGTTTGGCGATGTAATATAAACATCGCTATTTGCAATTACATTTTTGTATTCTTTAACTATTTCCATCATCATTCAATTATTTATTTTATTCAAATAATGAGGATGAGCAAGCTCATCCTTTAAAATGCAACTATTTAGTATATCTTAGCAATATTGCCTTAACCAAATTATAAAATTTTACAGTAGCAGAAATATTTAATCTTTCATCTGGAGAGTGAGCACCTTCAATAGTAGGACCAAAAGATATCATATCAATTCCAGGATACTTTGCTCCTAGAAGTCCAGTTTCTAATCCTGCATGAATTGCTTTTATTTTTGGCTCAGAATTATTCAAATCTTTATATACTTCCTTAGAAATTTTAAGTAATAGAGAATCCATATTTGGTTGCCATCCTGGATACCCATCACCAGTATCAACTTTTGCCGCTTTACCTAATTCAAAAACTGATTTTAACATGTTTGAAATATTCCATTTTGCACTATTAATTGCACTACGTTGGCTTGTTCCAATAGCTAATTGATTATCAATAATTCCAATTGTAGCTAAGTTTGTAGATGTTTCGACTAATCCAGGTATATCTGGACTCATTGCCATAATTCCATGAGGGGCGGCTAAAAGTACTTTTATCAAATTTATTACAAATTCTTTTGTAAATATCTTTTCAATCCTTTCTTCATTTTTGGTTATTAAAATTTTTAAGCCAGGATCGTTAACATTAAATTCTAATAAAGTATCAGCAACAAATTTTTTGCAAATTTCATTAAATTTTGTTTCATCGTTTGGATTTATAAGTATTGTAACTTCAGATTCGCGTGGAATTGCATTACGCAACGAACCGCCAGAAATTGATGCTAATTCAAATTCAATTTCCAATTCAATTCTGTTTAATAACTGTGCCAATAAGCGAATAGCATTTGCTCTACCATTTGCAACATCCAAACCAGAATGCCCGCCTTTCAGTCCAGTAAGCATTAAATTGTAAGAGGTTAAATTTGTATCATTATTTTTATATTCCAATTCAAAATAACCACGAGTATCTTGTCCACCAGAACAGCCAACATAAAAAGCACCATCTTCTTCAGAATCGAGATTAAGAAGTGTTTTGCCGGTAATAAATCCAGGCTTTAGAGCATTTACACCAGTCATTCCAGTTTCTTCATCAATTGTGCAAAGCAATTCAAGTGGTCCGTGAATAACAGATGGATCAGTAGCAACCGCCATTCCAGCAGCAACACCAATTCCATTATCAGCACCAAGAGTTGTTCCTTCGGCTGTAATCCAATCGCCATCACGATAAATTTTTAACGGGTCGGTTTCAAAATTATGAACTGTAGCTTTATTTTTTTCGCAAACCATATCAAGATGACCTTGAATTACAATAGTAGGAGCATTTTCATAGCCAGGTGTTGCTGGTACTTTTATAACAATATTCCCAACTTCATCTTCGGTAAAATCAAAATTATTGTTAGTGGCAAATTCTCTTACGTGGGCTCTAATTTTTTCTTCTTTTTTTGAAGGGCGTGGAACCTGAGTCATTCCGTAAAAATATTCCCAAACTAATTTAGGTTCTAATCCATCAATTGCATTTTTAGACATAAGTACTCCTTTTGTAATATTTATCTAAATTATTTAAATAATTATTTTCTTAACAAATAAACGCACAAAAAACTATTATTTACTATGTAAAGTAATTTATAAATAATTATTTATTGAATTCAACATTTATTAACTATGGCGAATATTAAGAATATCACCATCAACAACTATATATTGCTTCCCTTCTAAACGCCAAACACCAGCATCTTTACACTTACTAAAGGAACCTTGTGCAATAAAATCATCATAATGAACAACTTCAGCTCTAATAAATTTGTTATAAAAATCAGTATGAATAACGCCAGCAGAATCCTGTGCCGTGTAATTTTTCTTAATAGTCCAAGCTCTGCATTCGTCCTCACCAACAGTAAAAAATGATTGAAGTCCTAATTTTTCATAAGCTGAACTTAAAATTTTTGTTAAAGCAGATTCTTTAATTCCATAATCAGCCATAAATGTATTTCTATCTTCATCATCCATTGTTGAAAGTTCATATTCAATTTTTCCATAAAAAGGAATAATGGTTTCATTTTTGTTTGGTAAGCTTTCACGTATTTTATTTAGGGTTTCACCAACATTTTCAATTGAATTTTCATCAAAATTGATTCCAATTAATAGTGGTTTTAGTGTTAGTAATTGGTAACCAGAAAGCATTTTTAATTCATCCTCAGTAAGATGCAAATTTCTAAGTGGTTGTTCGGTTTCAACATGTGCAAAACATTTTTCAATAAGAGGCAATTCCCGTTTAAGTTTATCATCTTTCATCTTCATTATTTCTTTATTCAATTTTGCAATTCTACTTTCCAAAAAAGCTAAATCGTGAAAAAGGAATTCTGTTTCAAGGAACTCAATATCTCTAACAGAATTAACAGTATTCATAGGATGCGCCACTGAATCATCTGTAAATTGGCGAACAACATAAAATAATGCATCATTATTCTTCACATTATTCAAAAATTGAGAAGTGATTTTCACTTTTCCATCATCGGACATTTTTAATCCTGGCGTATCAAAAACTTCAATTGTGGCAAAAACTGTTTTCTTTGGGATAAATAATTCAGTCAGTTTATCAAGACGAGCATCGGGCACTTTAACAACTTCAATTGTAGCCTCCTCTTTAGCAGTTTGCATATCTGGATTTTCAATTCCAGCAATTGTGTTAAATAATGTTGTCTTACCTGAATATTGTAAACCTACTAATCCAATTTGCATATTATATCCTAATTTTAATTACTTCACAAAAATATTTTTATACTGTAAATTTACTCAGAAAGAATTTGAGTATGTAATTCAATTTCCTCTAAAATGGAAGTAATTTTTAAGCACGCTGGTAAATCGCCCGTATATACAATTGCTTTTCCTTTTACATGAACCTCAAATGCAAAACTTCTTGCTTCTACAAACGAACATTTAACTGCTTTAATTAATTGTACAATTACTTCATCAAAAGTGTGTTCTTCATCGTTGTACAGAACAACCTTAAAAGGCAATCCAATATCAGTTTTTTCTTCATAAATAGTTTGTGTTTTATTTTCGTTCACTTATTCTTTCCAAATTTTTACAATCAAAAGGTATTAAATTACTTTAATAAAGGAAAATTTAGTTATATTTTATTATTAAACTTTTATCAAATTATTAGGAGTACAAATGAAAATAGTTGTTTGTGTTAACCATGTTCCCGATACGGCTACAAGGGTTAACATATCTACAAATCAAAAAACAATTGATTCAAATGGAGTAACCTATGTTGTAAATCCTTATGACGAGTTTGCAATTGAAGAAGCGTTAAAAACAAAAGAAGCCGTTGGTGGTGAAGTTGTTGCTATTAGTCTTGGAAATGAAACAAATAAAGAAACCTTACGTAAAGTACTTGCAATGGGTGTTGATAGTGCAGTTCTACTCAAAACTGAAGAAGCAATGGATTCCCTATCAGTGGCAAAAGCTTTAGCGCAAGAAATAAAAATTCAAAATACTGAATTAGTTTTTATGGGAAAACAATCGGTTGATTACGATAATGCAATTATGGGACAATATGTTGCAGCTATTTTAGATTTTAATATTGTAGCTGCAGCTACTAATTTTAATCTTTCTGGTAACAAAATAATTGCGGAACGAGAAATTGAAGGTGGAAAGGAAACAATTGAAACATCAATTCCAGCAGTTATTACTGCACAAAAAGGATTAAATGAACCACGATATGCTTCGTTAAAAGGAATAATGGCAGCAAAGAAAAAAGTGATTGAGGAAAAAGAAATTATAATTTCTGGAAATTTCGTAAATGTTATTGAAATGAAAAAGCCACCGCAAAAAGCTGCGGGTAAAATTGTTGGTGTTGATGCAAGTGCAGTTCCAGAATTAGTGCGTTTATTAAAAGAAGAAGCAAAAGTTATTTAGGAGTTAATAATGGCAAATAAATTTTTAATATATGTTGAACAAAGAGATGGCAACATTAAAAAATCATCTTTTGAAGCTTTAAAAAAAGGCAGTGAGTTAGCAAAACTTTTGAATGCCAAAATTGAAGCCGTGGTAATCGGAAATGAAATTGGTAATCTTGAGGATATTGGTGGATATGGAGTGAACAAAGTAACTCATCTTAAAAATGCAGAACTAACCAATTACTCCGTTTCTGCTTATAGTGAACTTTTCATTAAATTTGCTGAGGAAATAAATGCAGATTTAATTCTATTGGCTAATACTTTAATGGGCAAAGATATTGCTCCTGCGTTGGCTGTAAAACTAAATTGTGGTTTAGTAGTTGATTGCACTGAACTTGAAGTAAACAATGTAAATATTATTGCTACAAAACCAGTTTATGCAGGAAAGGCATTAACGTTGGTTGAAACAAATACGCCAAAATCAATTTTTACACTTAGACCAAATGTTTTTACTGCTGGAAAATCTTCCGCAATGAAAGCAGAAGTTATTGTGCAAAATATTGACACGGTTAATCTATCTAATAACGTTACAAAGGTTGTAAAAACCGAAGGTAAATTAGATGTTTCGGAAGCTGATATAATTGTTTCTGGAGGACGTGGATTAAAAGCTGCTGAAAATTTTGGAATGATTGAAGAACTTGCGGCTCAGCTTGGTGCAGCTACTGGAGCTTCACGTGCAGCTGTTGATGCCGGATGGAGACCTCATAGTGACCAAGTTGGACAAACTGGAAAAACTGTTTCACCAAATTTGTATATTGCAGTTGCAATTTCTGGCGCAATTCAACATCTTGCTGGAATGCAATCGTCCAAATTTATTGTTGCAATAAATAAAGACAAAGACGCACCTATTTTTGGGGTTGCTGATTATGGAATTGCTGGCGATGCTTTTGAAGTTATTCCAGCGCTTATTGAAGAGTTAAAAAAATAATGAATAAAGTTCAAGTAGAAATATTAGGTTTATCATCAAGCCCTTCTGTTGGAGGGGCTTATGCTTTATTGCTTAGAGAAGTATTTGGTCAAAGACGTTTACCAATTATTATTGGTGCCTTTGAAGCCCAAGCGATTGCATTAGAATTAGAAGGGATGAAGCCACCACGACCATTAACACACGATTTGTTAAAAAGTTTTGTTGATAATTTAGGTGTTACTGTTTTAGAAGTAATTATTGATGAATTAAGGGATAACACATTTTATTCTAAAATTATATTGGATATTTCATCTATTAAAAATAGTATTGATTCAAGACCAAGTGATGCCATTGCATTAGCTGTTCGCGCATCAGTTCCAATTTATGTTTCAGAATCAGTTATGAAACAAGCCTCATTTATCCCTTCCGAAAATGACAAGCAGGATGTTTTTATGCAATCGGGCGATGATAAATTTGAGAGACCTTCCGAAAAGGATACAAAAAGTGCTTCGTTACAAGATCAACTTAGAGAAGCAATTGAAAAGGAAGACTATGAACGAGCAGCAAAATTGCGAGATGAACTAGAAAAAATTAATGGTAAAAATAATTAGTTAAATACTATCTTGCCAATTTCGCATTCAAGACAGTTATTTCGTGAGCAATAATTTCTGTAAAGTTCAATCATGCCTTGTGCATAAATTGTATTATTCAACAATGAGCCAAGACCTAAACTATTTGAAACTTCACGAGTAATTTTGTTATCATCTTTTTGTTCAAATACATTGTAAAAGTGCATTATTTTTTTGGATAATTCTTTTTTCCCAAATGTGTCAAAATAGACCATAAAAAATGGAAGAATTATATTGATAATTATTTCATTTGCTCTTGAAAATCCAATAAAATATTTTATTTCATTTTTTGAAATTTGGTCAAAGATATAATGAGTTTTCCAATATCCTTTTGACCTTATAATTAACATTGAACGAATTGAATTAATTAAAATTGAAAGATTATTTATTTCTTCCATTTTGCGAATTATTACACCAATAAGATTCTGGTTTAAAATCATATTCACATATTGAATTCCACCCATAATTCTTATTGTAGGAAAATTTTGTGGTCTTATTCTAAAAAAGTGCCAATCCGTTTCACTAAATTTTTCACCATCATAATGTATCCCAATTTTTTCCCATTCATCCGCTAAACTAAGAGAATACTCCGATACTTCTTCTTTTGGTAAATTTTTCACTTCAGGTATTAATCCAGAAATATTGAAAAACATAGATTCCAATGCATTAGAATTGCCAGTTGTAATGTTTTTTTCAATAAAATCAAGCTTTATTGCACGAGCTAATTTTAACATTATATCTTTATTTTGAGTGTATCCAAGTGATTCAAAGAGTAGTTCGTACATAAGTTGCTGCCACAATTTTTTATCTTTAAAATCATCGCTTTTAAATTCCTTTTTTGCAAATTCTGGATGAAGACTGTATTTAATGGTTGGCTCATTTAACTTTAATTCACTTAAATATGCTAATTCTTTAAGTCTTTGATAGATTCTATCACATTTTTTACTAAAGCGTTCAATACCTAATCTTGAAACAAATTCCTTTTTAATCTCCAATTCAACTGATTCTGCAATTGAATTACAGCGTATGAAATCAGTATTATTTTCATTTTTAATTTGAATTACTGTATTAACTTTATCAAAAAGCTCTTTTTTTACGAACTTTTCCAAAGTTAAAGTAGGTACTTTTCGGCCATCTTTTGTATAAATATAATGGTGGTTATTTTTGTTGGTTAAGGAAATGTGAAGAATTACTTTATTGTATTTAGAATCAATATTATGCCCATGTGTTTTCCAATTATTATAGTCACTATCAATTTCAATATCACCAACATACACAAGATTTCCAATACGTAACCGCGCATTTTTGAAATCGGGTCCAGAAGCAGAAGAATTATGTTCTCCGATACTTAGAACCGCTACAAAATCACCAGATTGAGTCTTAAGTGTTGAAGTAAAAGATTGCTTTTTCCAAATGTTTTGTAATTGGTTTTCACTAATGTCTTGAGGTTTTATCATTTAAAGCTCACTTAATAATAAACTCTTTGTATTGGACGTTCAAAACATAACTATAATTCTTTATCTAAACAATTATTTATAGGAACCATAATAGAAAATTACTTTTTGAACTTTGAATTGAAAACGTGAAATTATTAAATTTCACTAATTATCTTGTTATAATTTTCTAAAATTTTTCGGCACACCGATGCAAATTTTTCGGTGCTATCAGCATAAATTAGCGTACGACTAACATTTATAAGAAAATTATTATTTGAATTTTCTTTAAATGTGGATACAATTGATTGTAAATCTCCACCTTGAGCACCAACTCCAGGAAGCAAAACAAATAAATCTCCAAAATTCTTAATATTGTCCTTAAGCTCTTCTAAATTAGTTGCCCCAAAAACAATTCCAAGATTATGGTTATTATTCCACTGATTAACTTTAGAAATAACCTCTTGGTAAACCTTTTCCCCAGAAGTTAATTCAAGCTTTTCAAAATCAAATGAGCCTGGATTTGATGTAAGAGCTAAGATGAAATGAATGTTTTCTTGGTAATCTATAAATGGAGATAACGAATCATATCCCATATAAGGACTTAGCGTTGAAGCATCCAATTTAAAATGTTCAAACATTGATTGAGCATACATCAAAGATGTATTTCCAATATCTCCTCGCTTTGCATCGCCTATTACGAGAATATCATTTGGAATTAATTGTAGAGTTTTTGACAGCAATTCAAAACCTTTATCCCCATCTTTTTCGTAAAACGCAAAATTTAATTTAAACGCTGCGGCAATATCATAAGTACTTTCAATTATTGATTTATTAAAATTAAGTATGGCGTTTTCATTGTTTCTTAAATGTTTTGGAATTTTATTTATATCAGAATCGAGACCAACACAGATATGGAAACCTTTTTGTAATCTTAAATTAAGCTTTTCTTTTGGTGACATAACTCCTTGCTCCTAATTAAATGTTGTGTTTTCTATTTCGATAAATATTTAGCACTACGCCAATTAAAAATATATTTGCAATCAAAGAGCTTCCTCCGTAACTAATAAATGGCAGTGGTAATCCAATAACTGGAGTAATTCCTAAGTTCATTCCAATATTAATGGAAAAATGAATAAAGAAAAGAGTTAAAATTCCAACAATTGTAAGCTTTCCAAATCTATCGCGAGCAAGCGTAGTAAGATTTAATAATCTCAAAAATAGCACAAGAAATATTGCAAGCACAAAAATACTTCCAATAAAACCAAACTCCTCTCCAATTACACAATAAATAAAATCAGTCCATTGTTCTGGAATAAAACGCAGTTGGGTTTGGTTACCTTGCAAAAACCCCTTCCCAAAAAATCCACCAGAACCCATTGCAACTTTGGCTTGCAAAGCGTTATAACCAGAGCCGAGCGGATCTGAATTTGGGTCAATGAATGATTGTATTCTTTTAACTTGATGTGGTTTTAATATTTTTAGAATAAACTCAAAGATAAATCCCGAAGCCAAATTAATTACTAAAACAGTACCACTGGTAAATAAATTTTGCTTAAAATAAAATAGTGCAACAATAACCAATAATAACGCAAAAATAAAAGGAACCGTTCCAAAAAGTGAAGCAAATAAAATAACACCCGGCGAAAGTACAACAAATAATCCAAAAATATTTAATCCACTCCAAAAAATCATAACAAGTGAAATGCCGGCAAAAACAATTGCAGTTCCCATATCTGGTTCAAGAAGAATAAGAACAATAGGCACAAGTCCAATAAGTATAGTATAAAAAAGTTCTTTAAGATTATTGATATCTCTTTTAGAATCGGTAAGCCATTTTGAAAGGAAAAAAATCAACCCAATTTTTGCAAACTCAGAGGGTTGAAATCCTATCGAACCGAAACTCATCCAACTTTTGGCACCATAAATAGTTTTGCCAAAAAATAAAACCACAATTAAAATAATTAATGAAAACAAATATGTAGGTAATGCTGCAATTCTAAATGTTCTTGCAGGTAGCCAATATGTTACAAACAACATAATTATTGAAACAATTACAAAAAACAATTGCTTTTCAATATTTTTATTTGCCGTTGGGTGATTATAAGTTGCGCTGTATATTGAAATTAGTCCAATACCTAATAATAAAACCACAGAAAAAAATATAACTAAATCAAATTTATCTTGAAGTTTATAACTTATTTTCAATTTGATTCCCTTTTGTTAGTATTAAGCAAATCTTTATTTATTACATCTTCTTTTTCTAAATAAGCCTTAATCATTTTTTGAGCAATTGGGGCAGCAAAAGTACTACCAAAGCCAATATTTTCGATTATTACTGCAACTGAAATTTTTGGATTTTCTACTGGAGCAAAAGCAATAAATATAGCATGGTCTTTGCCATGTGGATTTTGAGCGGTTCCAGTTTTTCCAGCAATAGATATGTTTGGAAGTTTAATACTGCGAGCTGTTCCCTTTTCTGCCTCTACTACACCTTCCATTGCATCCTTTATAAAATTAAATGTATTTTGTTTAACATCTGTTTTTATGGAATCAAATTTAAAAGGGAAAAATTCATTTGTTTTACTATCAATGTAACCTTTAGCAAAATGAGGAATTTTTGTAACCCCATTATTTGCGAGCAAAGATGTATATTGAGCAAGTTGAATTGGAGTAGTAATTATTTCACCTTGTCCAATTCCAATACTTAACAAATAACCATCTGTCCATTTACCTTTTCCATAAACTTTATCGTAATACTTTCGGCTCGCAATAAGTCCATCAGATTCAGGGGAAATATCAATATTTGTTTTCATTCCAAGATGAAACATATTTGAATATTTACTTAGTTTGTCAATACCTAATTTGAGAACTAACCTATAAAAATAAGTGTTGCATGATTCTTCAATTGCTTCTTTTAAATTAACTTTACCATGAAAATGGGTGCATTTGAAAAACCTATCACCATATTGTAAGCCGCCATTACAATTAACTGAAAATGATTTATCAATAATCCCTTCTTCCATAGCAGCAATAGCAACAAGCATTTTAAAAGTAGATCCAGGTGAGTACATTGATAGAGTTCCACGATTAAATAATGGTTTATTTGGGTCTGTTCGTAAACTATCCCAAAGCTCGTTTGAAGTAACATCGGCAAAATGAGCTAAATCAAATTGTGGTGAACTAACATAAGCTAAAATTTCACCATTAGTTGGATCTAAAGCAATTGCAACACCTTTATAATTTTGTAATAACTCTTCGGTTATTTTTTGTGTTTTATAGTCTAATGTTAAAACTAAATCGTTCCCTTTTATTGGTGGAATATCGTTTTCGCCATCCTTGTATTTATATACAATTTTCTGACTTGAGTTAACAACTAAAAATTGATTCCCTTTATATCCTCTAAGATATTCTTCATATTGCTTTTCAATTCCGCTAAAGCCAATATTATCACCAATTGAGTATGTACTATCACTCTTTTTAAGAGCTTCTCTACCAATTTCTTTTGTGTAACCAAATACATGTGATGCATTTATTCCAAAAGAATAATCTCTTTGAGTATCCACAATGTAATTTAATCCACTCAGTTTAGAATGATTTTCCTCAACCCACGAAATAACATTAAAATCAACACCACGCATAAGATTTCTTGGTTTGTATTTTGAAAAACTTTTGTATTGTTCCAACATTTTTTTAATATATCCTGGCTTAACATTCAATATTAATTCAATTATTTTGGAATTGCTTGTATCATACAACGAGGGTGTAATTTGCAGAGTAAACGATGGTTTATTGCCAACCATAATATCAAGATGCCTATCAAATATAATTCCTCTTGGGGCATTAATTTGGATAGTTTTTATACTATTATCTTTTGATTTTTCTTCGTATTTGTTTGATTCTAATAATTGCATTTTAATTAATTGAATTGCTTGGATGAAAACCATCCCAACAATTACAATAAACACAATTCTTTTACGAAGGTTTGATCCAAAGTAATTCTCTTTCACAACTTGTTCCTTGGAAAAAGATAAACAGATAATGCAAAAAGCGTAGTATATATTGAAGAATAAAAAGCAAAAACAACAAAGCTAAATTGGTTTTCAATTCTAACACTTTCTGTTCCAAAAATTGAATAGAACAAAAAGAATAACATTGAAGAGGACATAAATGAAAAAATAATAATTTTTCCATTAAGTAATATTTCACTAAAATCTTCCTTGTGAAAATACCCAGCAACAAAAGCTGAAAGAGTAAAGGAAAACATGCCACTTCCAATTAATCCAGCACTTAAAATATCATAAATAAACCCTATAAAAAAAGCAAAAATTATCCCTGAAATTTGTCCGCGAATTAGTGAATAAAACAACACATATATTAAAACAACATTTGGAGTTATGTTATATATGGAAATAAATGGAATTAAAATCAATTGAATAGGAATTAAAATAAATACTATCAATACTGGTATTACAATTTTTTTCATCTATTGGCTCAACAAGTTAAGTTCAAGACTATCAATTTGGCTGCTTTTTACAGAGGCAAGGACAAAAACATTTTTTGCTGAATTTACATTGGCAAAAGGCTGTACAAAAATATCACTTAACAAACCAGAAATATTTGAACGTCTTTCAACTACTAATCCAATAGGAATTGATGGAGGAAATATTGTACTTAACACTGATGTAACAACTCTATCGCCTTTATTTATATCCGCAGTAGTAGGCACATTATGCATCACTAACATATCACCACTCCATGAAATAATTCCATAAACATTAGATCTTGGAATGTTTGCGGATATTTTTAAGGTTGAACTTTCAATACTTTTCACTAACGAATAATTCTCTGAAGTTTCTATAACTATTCCAACCAAACCTGATTCGTTTAAGATTGGCATACTTTTGCGAACACTATCTTTTGAACCAATATTTATGATGTAAACACCTTGCGATTTTGAAATGTTTTTTGCAATAATTGTTGTTGGAATTAAATTATAATCAGATTTCGCTTTAAATTTAAGAAGGGATTTTAATTCATAATTTTCAAAGGCATATTCACGAAGCTTATTTACTTGCAACATTAATTTTGCATTTTCAATTTGAAGTTTATTTAGCTCTGTATTTTCTGAGGAAAAGGTTGAATTAAATAAATCGGCCCAAACTGCAAATGAAGCAAAAGCATAACGTCTAATTTTTTTTATTTCAGGTCTGGTGCTTTGCGTTAATATTATTAAAGAAATAATTAATAAAATAAATAGTAGAATATACTCTTTTGACTTTTTGAATATTTTTCTAACGAATAATTCCATTAGTAACTTCTTTTACGAATAAACACCTTTGAATATTTATTTATATTTTCAATTGATTTTCCAGTACCTCTAACAACCGCAGTTAATGGATCTTCAGCCACGTGAACTGGTAATTTTGTTTCCATTTTTAGGCGCTCATCTAATCCTTTTAACAATGCCCCGCCACCAGTAAGCATAATTCCTCTATCAAGAATATCGGCAGAAAGTTCTGGTGGAGTTCTTTCTAAAGTTTGCTTAACTGCTTCAACAATTTGAATAACATTTTCATTTAAAGCATCTCTAATTTCAACAGAGCTAACTTCGGTAGTTTTAGGAATACCACCAATTAAATCTCTACCTTTTACTTGAATTGTAATTTCATCTTTTAATGGCATTGCTGAACCAACTTCACATTTAATCATTTCGGCTGTCCTTTCACCAACAAGAAGATTATAATTTTTCTTAAAAAATTGCATAATTGCATTATTCATTTCATCGCCAGCAATTCTAATTGATTCTTGGTTAACAATGCCAGCTAATGAAATAATTGCTATTTCGGTAGTACCGCCACCAATATCAATAATCATATTTCCTGCAGCAGCTTCAACGTCAATTCCAATACCAATTGCGGCAGCCATTGGTTCGTATAATAAATGAACTTCTTTTGCTCCAGCATGTTCGGCACTATCACGCACCGCACGTTTTTCAACCTCTGTAACACCACTTGGTATAGCAACAACTATTCTTCTTGTTGAAAAGGTGCCTTTACTTGCTTTCTTTAGAAAAGCTCTTATCATTCCTTCAGCAATTTCAAAGTCAGCAATTACTCCATCTCGCATTGGACGCGAAACTCTAATTTCTTTGTGTTCCCTTCCTTGCATAGCTTTTGCTTCATTTCCAATTGCAATAATTTTTTTTGTGTTTCTATCAAAAGCAACTATTGAAGGTTCATTTAGTACAATACCTCTTCCTTTAACAAAAATTAAAGTATTTGCAGTTCCTAAATCCATTGCTACATCTATTGAAAGAAAATCGAAGATTCTCATAATTAGCCTTAATGTTTAAAATTTCTTATTCCTGTGAATATCATTGACATTTTTTTATCATTTGCTGCTGCAATTACTTCATCATCTCTAACAGACCCACCAGGTTGAATAATAGCTTTAATTCCACTATCTGCAATAGCCAACAATCCATCAGCAAAAGGGAAAAAAGCATCAGAGGCAGCAACAGCACCTGTTAAATCGTGCTTATGTTCTACAGCTTTCATAACAGCAATTTTAGACGAATCTAATCGTGACATTTGTCCAGCACCAGCGCCTAATAATTTTTTATCCTTAACATAAATAATAGCGTTAGATTTAGTGTGCTTACAAATTGTCCAAGCAAATTTTAAGTCTTCTAATTGTTTTTCATCAGGTTTTAATTCAGTAACAACCTCCAGTTTAAGGTCACTACTTTTGGAATCATCCATTGTCTGAGCAATAATTCCACCAGGTATATTTTTAATTAGATATTTGTTTTCATCATCATTTTTTAATGACTTTAACAAACGTCTATTCTTTTTCTTTTTTAGTATCTCTAATGCTTCGTCATCAAAACCTGGAGCAACAATAATTTCAAGAAAAATATCATTTAGTTTTATAGCAGTTGCAACATCAACTTGTGTGTTAAAAGCAACAATACCGCCAAAAGCTGAAACAGGATCACCAGAAAGAGCTTTATCATAAGCCTCACCAACGTTAGCCCCAGTAGCAGCACCAGCAGCATTAGTATGTTTAATAATTGCGCAAGAAATTGGGTCTAATTCATTCACCAAATCAACTGCTGCCATTAAATCAATAATATTATTATATGATAATTCCTTACCATGCAAAATATCAAAGTAGTCATAAAAATCACCAGCAATAAAAGCTTTTTGGTGAGGGTTTTCACCATAGCGTAGTGCATTTTTTATTGGAATATTTATCCTAATTGCAGATTTATTGAGCTTAAATTCTTTTTCAAAATAATCAGCAATTATGGTATCATAAAATGAAGTGTGAGCAAAAGCAATACTGGCAAGCTTTTCGCGTGTTTCTAATTTAATTTCCCCTTGTGAAAGTTCAGAGATAAACTCGTCATATTGATTTGGATTTGTAAGCACAGAAACAAATTTATAATTTTTTGCAGAGGCTCTAATTAGGGATGGACCACCAATATCAATATTTTCTATTTTTTCATCCAGGCTAATATCACTTCTTTTTACAACCTTAGGAAAAGGATAAAGGTTTACGCAAACTATATCTATTGGAGAAATATTATTAATTTCAGCTTCTTTTTGATCTGATTTGTCATTACGACGCATTAAAATTCCACCAAAAATTTTGGGTTGCAAAGTTTTTACTCTTCCAGAAAATATTTCTGGAAATGAAGCAAATTCTTCAACACCAGTATATTTAATACCAGCATCGCCAATCAATTTTGCAGTTCCACCAGTAGCAAGAATTTCATAACCAAAACCAATTAGTTTTTCGGCTAAATCAACAATTCCAGTTTTATCCGAAACACTTAATAATGCAATTTTTTTCAATTAATTCCCCAATTTTTAAAAAACGTAAATTCTATTATTTTTTTCAACTACTTTATTTTCGGAAAACTTGAAAATAATTTTTGGTAAAAGTTTGTGCTCAATTTTTAGCACTTTTTTAGCAATTTCTTCTGGTGAATTTACACCATTAATATTAATAGATTCTTGAGCAATAATTTTACCATTATCATAGATTTTATCTACAAAATGTATTGTTGCCCCAGAAACTTGAGCTGATTTTTCAAAAACTGCTTTGTGCACATTTAATCCATACATTCCTTTTCCTCCAAACGAAGGAAGAAGTGCAGGATGAATGTTTATAATTTTTTTTTCAAAACTATCAATCAACGTATCTGGAATTTTTTTTAGAAATCCAGCAAGTACAATTAAATCAGTTCCAAATTCCTTTAAAATGGAAATAATTTCATTATAAGAAACATAAAATTCATTCTCACTTTGTGAAACTGAATAAGTTGGAATTTTATATTTATTTGCAATTTCAAAAGCTGAGCATTCAATTTTGTCGCTAATTACACAAACTACTTCTATCTTCGTTTTGCTTTTTGCAATCGAATTTAAAATAGCTTTAAGGTTTGAACCTCTGCCTGAAACAAACACAGCAATTTTATACATTTAAACCAACAATTTAACTTTTTAAATTAACCAAATGTAAAAATAAATTCAATTTTACACTTAATTATTATTATTGTTTTGAAAATTATTATTTATTTCATCAAGTTTTTGCAAAAGATTAATCAATAATCTATGCAATTTATTATTTGATTCTTGAATGTTGTCAAAAGCTAAATCTAGATTTTCTTGCGAAGTAGAATATTGCTTATTATGAAACTCTTGTAGAGCAGTTAAATAGTAAAATTTAGAAGCATCCTTGTAACTATTAATTTCAGAATTATCATCATATTCTTTCAATATTTCAAAAGATTTATCAAACTTGTCTAAATTTTGTAGTGATTCAACAATTATTAAATTGGCAGCAAAAATTGATTCATCTGCCATTGTCTTTTTATCTAAATCATTAAGAAGATAATTTGCTTCTTTATATTTACCAGATTCCAAATAATTATTTGCTTTAATTATAATTTTATCATTTTCAGAAAATACTTTGTCAAAGTAGATTTTACTTAACTCAGTGGCACTAATATCTTCTGCAATATTTTCATTTCCATTACGAGCTAATATATAATGTTTTTGAGCCTTATGTTTTTCATTTAGCATCTCAAAAGCTAAAGCAATTTTAAGATTTGCAAAACCAGTATATTCAGGCGACGAAGTTTTTTGAATGAATTTCTCATATTCAGAAATTGATTCATTAAATCTATTCAATTTAAATAGCACTTCTCCTTTTAGGAAAAAAGAAAGTGCATAAGTTTGCACAAAATTTGGCTTTTCAATTCCAAAAATAATTCTATCTAAAATTTTTAACGCATTTTGTAATTCCCTTTTGTCAATTTTCAAAATTGCGTATTGATAAAGGAAAAGTTCATTGTTGGGATATTTATTTACAATATTGGATAGTAATTTTTCGGCTTTAATATACTGAGCATTATATTCAGTATAAATTTTACCTAAATGATATGCAGCTTCCGTTTTGCAATTCATACAATTTTCTAATGCAAGATTTATATTGTTTAAGCCTTCTTTTTTATTACCATCCAAGCCGACAATTGATATGGCCATGCCTAAAAATCCAGGGACAAAACTTAAAGCATATTGAATTGTTCCAAGTGGCAAACGAGGTTCAAAGTATTTTTCATCTAGTTCAATAGCATCTTCAAAATATCCAACAGCGCTCTTTGTTGACCAAAATGCATCCATACTATTTTGTTCAGACGAATTAAAAATTGAGTTAAGAAAATAAACGTTACCTAAATTAGAAGCTAATTTTGCATTTTCTTTATTTAAATTGTATTCCTTTTCGGCTATTTGTAATGCAATATTATGAAATTTGAAAAATAAATTTTTGCTTAGCGAATCCTTGTTAGCAAGATAAAACCACAAATAATTCCTGCTCTTAAAATAATAACCTTGCGAAGATTCGGGAAATAAATTAATTATTGTTTCAAATGTTTTGTTGGCATCAGTAAAATTAAATTGAAATGATTGCTCGTTTCCTACTGAAACGAGCGAATCTAATTTTGGTTGAGAGAACAAATTTACGTATGTAAGAATTAAGATAAAAAAAAGTTGCCGCATTAATTACCACTAACTTTAACATTATTTTTAACGGCTTTAACAAATTCTCTAAAAAGTGGGTGTGCTTTTGTTGCACGCGATTTCAACTCTGGATGAAACTGAACTCCAACAAACCAAGGATGATTTTCAAGCTCAATTATTTCAACCAATTCTTTATCAGGCGAAAGTCCACTAATGATAAGTCCATTTTTTTCTAATTCTGGAATAAATTTGTTATTTACTTCAAAACGATGTCTGTGCCGCTCAGAAATATTTAATTTCCTATATGCTTTAAAGGCTTTTGTGCCTTTTTTAAGTTCACAAGGATAAGCTCCTAAACGCATTGAACCGCCTTTAAGTTTCACTTTTAATTGTTCTGGCATTAAGTGAATTACATCTATTTTTGTATTTGCAAACTCGGTACTATTTGCATTTTTTAGTCCACAAACATTGCGTGCAAATTCAATTGTTGCAGTTTGTAAACCAAGACAAATTCCAAAAAACGGAATATTATTTTCGCGTGCATATCTAATTGCTTCAATTTTTCCTTCAATTCCTCTTTCACCAAAACCACCAGGTACCAAAATTCCATCAAAATCCTTTAGTGCTTTTTTAGCACTTTCATAAGTTATATTTTCTGTGCTTATGTATTCAGCTTTTACAGAAACACCATTTTCAGCACCAGCATGTATAAAAGCTTCATCAATGCTTTTATAGGCATCCATTAAACCAGTATATTTTCCACAAACAGCAATTTTTATCTCGCGTTCTGGCTTTTGAAGTTCAGCAACAAAGTGACTCCATTTTTCGAGATTTATATTCAAATTGGGTAAATTTAATCTATCTAAAACTATATTATCCATTTCTTGCTTGTGAAGTACTAATGGAACCTCATAAATTGTTCTGCAATTGTAAGCCGAAAATACTTCGCTTTTATTAACATTGCAAAACAAAGAAATCTTACTTTTTATATCAAGATGCAATGGGTCGTCAGAACGGCAGACAAGTAAATTTGGCTGAATTCCTAATTCAAGAAGTGCTTTAACGCTATGCTGAGTTGGTTTAGTTTTCACCTCGCCAGCTGCAGAAATATATGGAACAAGAGTTACGTGAATTGAAAGTGCGTTGCTTCTTCCTAATTCCACTATTAATTGTCTCATTGATTCCAGAAATGGTAAACTTTCAATATCGCCAACAGTACCTCCAATTTCGGTAATTATTATATCATATTTATTGGTTTTACCAAGTGCAAGCATTCTGCGTTTTATTTCATCTGTTATGTGAGGAATTACCTGCACAGTTGCGCCTAAATAATCGCCTCTTCTCTCTTTTGAAATAACATCAAAATAAACCTGTCCAGTTGTTGTATTGTTGGCTTTAGTCATACTAACGTCTAAAAATCTTTCATAATGCCCAAGGTCTAAATCTGTTTCGGCACCATCATCTGTAACATAAACTTCACCATGTTGAAAAGGCGACATTGTGCCTGGATCAACATTAATGTATGGGTCAAATTTTTGAATGGTTACGCTATATCCGCGTAATTTTAACAGTAATCCTAATGATGCCGCTGTTATTCCTTTACCTAAGGACGAAACTACGCCCCCAGTAACAAAAATGTACTTAACGTTTTTTTTGTTTTTCATATTAACCGTTATTTTTGGGAATTAAACTTTGGACTCAAAGATAACAAATTTTCCAATAACCTCTAATATTTTAAGAAGTTATTTGGAATTATTTTTTTAATTAAGTTTTAGAATGAAGTGAATTTACATTACAAATTCTAACAAATAATTTTGTTGAATGGTCAAAATAGAAAATTTATTTTAAGGAAAAGCAAAATTTACTTTCCACTAAAAGTTTATTTTAAATACTTTAACGCTTCCAATGGTAATTTGATACTATTTTATGAGTAGCCCCGCAAAAAGATGCGGGACTACTCAGATATTTTATTTAATGAGTAGCCCCGCAAAGAGCACGGGACTACTCAATAATTTTATTTTATGAGTAGCCCCGCAAAGAGCACGGGACTACTCAAATATTTTATTTAATGAGTAGCATTTTCATTGTTTTGGAATAATTTGGAGTTTCTAATCTGTAAATATATAATCCACTTGTTAAGTTTGAAGCATTAAAATCTACATTATGAATGCCACTTTCCATTGTTTGGTTTACCAATTCTGCTACTTTTTGTCCAATTACGTTATAAACAGAAACATTTACTCTTCCAGTTTCTGCTAAAGAAAAGCTAATTTTTGTACTTGGATTAAAAGGATTTGGACTATTTTGATATAATTCTGTTTTTGTTAATACTGAACTTACAGTCACTACGTCAGAGTATTCATAATTTCCGTTAAAATCTACTTGTTTTAGTCTGTAGCTTGTTGCTCCAGAGTTATCAAAGAAAGAGTATTCTTTGGGAGAATTACTATTTCCATGTCCTTCAACAAATCCAACTTTTTCCCATTCACTTTCTCCTTTATCCTTTCTACTTTCAACTTGGAACCCGTAATTATTTACTTCTGTAGCAGTTGTCCAATTTAACATTACTCCAGCTTTTGTTGATTTTGCAGTGAAAGAGGTCAATTCTACAGGCAAGACAGCCGAACCAAGTCCATCAAACGTATCAATTGCAAAACCATCCCATTCCAAAGAAGGAACAAAAACATCAGTTCCAACAGAATCACCAATTCCAACTTCAGTTTTTCGTCTAATTGTGTTATCAGCTGTTGAAATTGAACCACTTCCCCATTCAGTTCCAGGATCAAAACCGATTTGTCCAATTACGTCTATTATTTT
>PCUD01000129.1:0-3111 GCA_002786785.1 Ignavibacteriales bacterium CG18_big_fil_WC_8_21_14_2_50_31_20
TTTCAAACCGTCTTCTGTTCCTTTTGGATGACAGTCGTAACATGCAGTTGAAACGTATTGGTAATTATTTACTCCATTGTGATCTTTATCAACTTCGGATTTATTATTGTGCTCATGACAATCAATACAAGAAAACAAGGCATAATTTGTTGCTGTAGTATGGCATTCTGAACATTGATTCCATTCACCACGATGTTCGCCAGAATAAATTGGGAAGTATTGCAAATCATGATTAAATGTTGATGGACTCCATGCATTTTCTGTATGGCATGATTCGCAATCTGTTGAAAACTGAGCCGTTAAATGCGCTGGGTCTTTTGTTGCATTATAATCACTTGCATGGCAGCCAAAACATTGATTTGGTGCTGTTGTATAATTTCCGTTGTGGCAGTCAATACAATTATTTGCAATTGTTGCATGAGCACCGCTTAATTGGTAAAAATTATTATGCACCGAAAAAGTAGCTGGCTCCCAATTTGCATTTGTTGTATGACAAGTAGCACAATCTATTGATAATCCCAAAGTTTTATGCGATGGATTTATTGAATTATCAAAATCTGTTTGATGGCAACTTGAACATTCTGTGCTTGTTCCAACATATCCAGAAACATGACAATCAACACAGTTTGTATTAACATGAGCTCCTGTTAATGGGAATTTAGTTGCACTATGATCAAATGTAGCTTCTTGCCAAGTATTTGTATTGTGACAAATTTCGCATGTTTGCGGATATTTTTGTGTTAAATGATTTGCAGCAGTATTATATCCGTCTTCATGACAAGAAAAACATTCAGGAGCCGCATTGCTTGTATTTACCGAATGACAGTCTGCACAAGTAGCATTTGCGTGACTTCCAAGTAATTCAAAGCCAGTAGCTGTATGATTAAATGTGGATGGAACCCAAGCTGTAGATTCGTGACATTTTTCACACTGAATAGATATTCCAACAGTTTTATGATTTGGATTTATTGAATTATCAAAATTAGTTTGATGACAACTTGAACACTCTGTGCTTGTTTCAACATAACCAGAAGCATGACAATCAATACAATTAGAAGTAACATGTGCCCCGGTAAGAGCAAATTTTGTCGTGCTATGATCAAATGTAGATTCTTGCCAATTATTTGAGCTGTGACATGTTTCGCACGTTTGCGGATAATTTTGTGACACGTGGTTTGGAGCATTTGTGTATGAATTTTCATGACACGAAAAACACTCAGAAACAGCATTACTTGTATTTACCGAATGACAATTAGAGCAAGGAACATTTGTGTGGCTTCCAACTAATTCAAATCCTGTTGTAGTATGATTAAACAAAGATGGCAACCAGGCATTTGCATCGTGGCACAACTCACATTGCCGAGATATTCCAACTGTTTTATGGTTTGGATTAGCAGAATTGTCAAAATTAGTTTGATGACAAGAATAACATTCTTTTGATGTATTTGTGTAAGTTGTAATATGACAATCCACACAAGTAGCATTAGCATGGGCGCCAAGCAAAAGAAATGTTTGAGTGTGAATGAAGCTTCCATCCTCACTTCCTGTTGGATGACAAGTGTAACAAGCATTACTTTCATAAACATATCCGTTAACTCCAGAATGGTCTCTATCTGTATCGGTTTGGTTATGTTCGTGACAAGTTACACATGAAAACTCAACATAATTATTAGAATTTATATGACAATCCACACAGTTAGTCCACTCTCCATTATGTTTCCCTGAATATATTGGGAAAAATCTTGAATCGTGATCAAAAGTAGATGGTGTCCATGCTGATTCGTTATGACATGATTCACAATCGGTAGAAAACTGCGCCGCTAAATGTGAAGGATTCGTAGTATTATTATAATTCGTTTCATGACAGCTAAAACAATTGGTTGCAATTGGAGTATAATTTCCGTTATGGCAATCTGCACAATTATTTGTAATTGTTGCGTGAGCACCAAGTAATTGGAAATAATTATTATGTTCTGGGAATAAGGCTGGTTCCCAACCCGAATTTGTAGAATGACATGTTGCACAATTATTTGATAATCCTAAAGTTTTATGATTTGGATTTATTGAATTATCAAAATTATCTTGATGACAACTTGAGCATTCCGTACTTGTTCCAACATAACCTGAGGAATGACATTCATTACAATCAACACTAACATGGCCTCCAGTTAATGGGAAGTTGGTAGTGCTATGGTCAAAAGTTGCTTCCTGCCAAGAATTTGTATTGTGGCAAGTTTCACAAGTTTTTGGATAGTTTTGTGCCAAATGATTTGGTGCAACATTATATGAGCTTTCATGACATGAAAAACATTCTTGAACTGCATTACTTGTATTTACAGAATGACAATCAGAACAAGTTAATGCAGCGTGACTCCCTAACAACTGATAGCCTGTAGTAGTATGATTAAACGTTGATGGAATCCAAGTTGTTGATTCGTGACATGTTTCACATTGCTGAGAAATACCCGAAGCTGCATGGTTTGGATTTAATGAATTATTATAATCTGTTAAGTGGCACGAATTGCATTCTTGAACAGCATTACTCGTATTTACGGAATGACAATCAGAACAAGTTAATGCAGCGTGACTGCCTAACAACTGATAGCCTGTTGTAGTATGATTAAACGTTGATGGAATCCATGTTGTTGATTCATGACATGTTTCACATTGCTGTGATATACCCGAAGCTGCATGGTTTGGATTTAATGAATTATTATAATCTGTTAAATGGCACGAATTACATTCTTGAACAGCATTACTCGTATTTATAGAATGACAATCAGAACAAGTTAATGTAGCGTGACTGCCTAACAACTGATAGCCTGTAGTAATATGACTAAACGTTGATGGAATCCAAGTTGTTGATTCATGACATGTTTCACATTGCTGAGATATACCCGAAGCTGCATGGTTTGGATTTAATGAATTATTATAATCTTTTAAATGGCACGAATTACATTCTTGAACAGCATTACTCGTATTTACAGAATGACAATCAGAACAAGTTAATGTAGCGTGACTGCCTAATAATTCAAATCCAGTTGTTGTATGATTAAATGTTGACGAAGTCCAATTTGATTCAGTATGACATAGTTCGCATTGTTGCGAAAT
>PCUD01000129.1:3128-8981 GCA_002786785.1 Ignavibacteriales bacterium CG18_big_fil_WC_8_21_14_2_50_31_20
TTGTTGCGAAATTCCGGCAGCTAGGTGATTTGGATTTTTTGCTGAAGAATAACTTGATAAATGGCAAGAATTACATTCCGTAGATGTATTTGTATAGGTTGTTTCGTGGCAATCACTACATAAAACATTTGCATGCGAATTAACTAATGGAAATGTTTGAGTATGGCTAAAACTTCCTTCTTTTTTACCAGTTGGATGACAAGAAAAACAACCATTGCTCTCATAAACATATCCATTAACACCAGAATGTTCTTTTTTCATATCTGATTGATTATGTTCATGACAATCAATACAAGAGAATACTGCATAATTACTATTATTGGTATGACAATCCGAACATTTATCCCATTCATTATTGTGTTGACCAGAATAAATTGGGAAGAACTTTGCATCATGATCAAACGTTGCTGGGCTCCAACCGCTTATTGAGTGGCATTCGGCACAATCAGTAGAAAAGCCCAAAGTAATATGAGAAGGATTTGTTGTAGCATTGTAGGTATCGGTATGGCACGAACTACATTCTGGGGATAATCCTTCAAAGCTATTTTCATTATGGCAACTGAAACAATCGCCAATATTATGTCCACCCGTTAAAGGGAAAAAGTCATGCACAATTCCAGCACCTGAAAAAGTTACAGCATCTATATTGTGACACTCTTCGCAGGAAGTAGAATAATTATTTACAACGTGATTTGGTCTTGTAGTAGCTTGATAATTATTAATATGACAATCGTAACAATTTACACCAAGAGGTTTAAAATCTAATAATGTATTTGAAATATGGCATTCATTGCAATCAAGAATTTTATGAGCTCCAAGCAATGGAAAACGACTCATCTGATGAATTTCATCCACATTGGGCACAAGCCAACTTGTTGTATTATGGCATCTTTCACAATCAAATCCGACACTATTTTGGTGAATATCTTTGTGACAACTTTCACAATTTTGTTTAGTTTCTGTAAATTTAAGAGATGCGTGGCATGATTTGCAGCTAACATCCTGATGTTGCCCAACTAATTCAAAATCCGTTGTACTGTGGTCAAACTTGGATTCCTTAACTTTCCAGCTTTCAGTTGTGTGACAGACTTTGCATTCTATTTTGAAACCATCTCCGTGTGGCGAGGTTTGCGAAAACATGATGCCATTAATTAAAATAAAAAACAGAATAACTATGTATGACAGCTTTTGCATGATATATCTTCGAATTTATATTGTATTAGTTTATTACCTTCTTTCTCAATAGGCTTATGACATTGTGCACATTTTACTTTTTGATGTGCACCATCCAAAACAAACCTTGTTTTAGAATGATCAAAATTTTCGATTTTCCAAGATTCAGGTGAATGACATGTTGAACAATCATTTTGATATTTAGGAATAAATTGTCCAGCATGTTTATCTGTGTGACAACTTTCACAATTTGTAGAAACTGTTACAAATTGATGTTTCAATTTTTCATCTTTAAAATGACATTTGGAACACAAAACATTATTGTGCCTACCAATCAAAGCAAATTTTGTTTTATTATGTTCAAACTTTATTTCATTCCATTTTTCGGTTGTATGACACGATTCACAATTTTTAATAATACCATTGGTATAATTTAAAGATGTTTTATGAATATTAGTATGACATAGCTCACAATTAATTGCTTGAAACTTAAATTTCCATTTTTCATCAACAAAATGACAAGCATTACATGGAACTGCAAAATGGCTCCCAGTTAACTTAAACTCTGCTTTTTCGTGATTAGCGATTGTAAAAAGTGAAGGAGTAAATCCATTTTCATTATGACATACGGAACAATCATCTGTTTTATTTTTCTTCTTAAACTCTCCTTTGTGGAAATCAGAATGGCAATCGCTACACCTTTGGTATTTAAGTTTTAAGGTTATACCTTTTGTATGACATTTATTGCAAGTAACATTTTGATGCCTTCCAACTAACTTAAAATTTGTTTTAGAATGGTCAAAAGATTTAATGTTTTTCACATTTTTAAATGACTCAACAGAATGGCATTCTTCACAATTAGTACCAAATTTTCCCTTGTGAATATCCTTGTGGCAATCAAGACATTGTTTAAATTTAAGCCCAGTAAATTTTTGGAATTCTTTACCTTTTTTCATTCCTTTTATATGACATTTTTCGCAATCAACTTTTTTATGCGAACCTAGTAATTTGAACTTGCTTTTATCGTGTGAAAATTTTGGAGCTGGTCTCCATTTTTCAGTATTATGGCAATCAGAACATATTTTTGATGAAAGAGTTCCTTGATGAAAATCGGCATGGCAACTTTCACAATTTGTTTCCAAACCAAGGAATGTATTTGATTTTTCTTTCAATTTTTCAACTTTTATAAATTTAGAAGTATGACATTCTTCACATTTAATAACTTTGTGCTTTCCTGTGAGTTCAAATTTTGTTTTAGAATGGTTAAACTTATCCTTATCAAATTTTATCATTTTAAAATTACGTCCAAAATGATCGCTATGGCACTCAATACATTCTTTATTTTTTACATCGGCAGAACCATGAAAACCAGATGCTGCAATTAAAGTTGCTTTAATTTCTTTATGGCAATCTAAACATTTATTATTCTCAACTTTTTCACCCAATGCGTGACATTTTGTACAATTACTCATTCCTTCCAAATCTTTATGAGCATTTGATAAATCACCTGGTGAAATTTGTCCATAAACAAATTGTGAAATAAAAACTAAGAATAATATTTTAACAAATAAATTTTTCATAGACTATTGCTTTTGTAAGATGGCTTCGCCATATTTTGTGGAAATTTTTATTCCTACTTTATTTAAAAACTGGGTTGGTAACTCACCACCAGCAAAAATATAGACTAAATTATTTTCAATAATTTTTGAATTTCCATCAATTTCAATTTTTACAGAATCTTCCATTATTTCAATTAAATTTGAATTAAGAATTATTTTTACCGAATTATTCTCTTTTGCCTTTGTTATGTTTTCAAAATTTTGTGGTTTAATTCTGGAAAAGCTATCTTTTCTATACGATAAAGTTACTTCATTTCCTTCGTGAGAAAGTAAAATAGCAGATTCAATTGCAGAATCGCCACCACCAACAACAATAACTTTTTGGTTTTTAATTAATTCCGGTTCCAACAATCTATATGCAACTTTTTCTTTTTCTTCGCCTGGAATACCAAGTTTTCGCGGGGTTCCTCTTCTTCCAATTGCTAACAATACTTTCTTTGATGTATAATTCCCTTTTGAGGTTTCTACTGTGAAAATATTATTTAATTTAGTAATTTCTTCAACTTTTTCTCCCAAATTAACTTTTATATTGTTTGTTGAAAGTACTTTTTCCCAAATTTCTAACAATTCAGTTTTAGAAGTTTCAAAAAGTTTCAATTTTCCAAAAAGCGGCAAATCCATTGGTGAAGTCATAACAATTTTTGCACGAGGGAAAGAATAAACAGTTCCACCAAGTGAATCTTGATCTAATGTTAAAAACTTTAAGTTATTCTTTTTTGCTTGTAATGAAGCAGAAATGCCTGCAGGTCCACTTCCAACAATTATTAAATCATAATTAGTTTCAACATTGTTTTTTATGGATTTTGTTAAGTTTTGAACGGCTTGCTTACCTTGTTCAACTGCATTTTTAATTAAACCCATTCCACCCATTTCACCGGCAATATAAATACCCTCAACATTTGATTCAAAGTTAGGAGTAACATGTGGTAAATCAACGCCTCTTTTTTCAGTTCCAATATGAAGGGATATTGCATCAACTGGGCAAGCACTAAAACATGCACTATGTCCAACGCAGCGTGAAGCATTAATTGTTACAGCTTTCCCGTTTCTAATTCCCAGAATATCCTTTTCTGGACATGCAGTAATGCATGCTCCACTTTGAATGCAGGAATTTACATCCACAACGGGGTGCAAACTTACGGGTTCGTAAATTCCAAGTTCTTTTGCCTTTTTTATCTTTTCATCAACTATTTGAGAATCACTTTTTTGCTTTCTCAAATAATTATAAAGGACAAGAAAAAAAAGCAATGCAACAAAAAAATAAGTGAAAAGATTTTCTACAAATACTTCCATAAAATTAAAATATCCATTTATAACCAAAAGTGAAGGCAACAACTATATGAACTATCATAATAACAAACATAATTACAGCAAAAGGAAAATGAGCTACGTGCCAATATCCAAAAAGTCTTCGTGTAGTATCCAATAAAACTATTTTTCGAGAAAGTGATAGTTTGGTTTTACTCAAACGTAGAACTTCTTTTTTATCTTCAGTAGAGAGATTTGCATTATGTAAAAATGTATTTATATATTTTAGTTGCTTTCGGTTATGTAATGTATCTCTTATAATATATAGTACTAATCCAGAAATTTTAATTTCCCGATTAGTGTTTGAAGTAGCTTCTTCTAATTTATTAATAATCTCTGTAGAAATTTTATATTTTTCTTGTAAAGTAATTCGCAAATTAAAATCCAACTTGGAAATTTCTGATTGCGAAAGCTCGTTTCCATCAATATTGTGCGGAATAAGTTGGTAAATATATCTTCCAATAACACCACTTGCAACAACAGCAACCATACTCCAAAAACTAATAGAAACTATTCCTCCAAAACGGAATGCCGTGTGGAATAAGATTAGTAAAGGGCCTAAAGTTGCTAAAAAGATATGAAATTCTAACCAATATTTTAGTTTCCCTACTTTTTGAAATCGTTTTACCCTTTTTCTAACAATATAAATGACTACTCCAAAAGTAAGAATCACACTTCCAATAATTCCAAGGCCGTGTCCAATCAATCCGCTTGATTTTAGTATTTTATGATTTTCATGGTAAAATTTTTCGCTTAATGGAAGCAAATAATAATCACCACCCCAAAACCATAATGTAACAAAAGTGGCAATAACTATTAAAATAGCCAGAAAAACTAATGTTTGATGGATTTTATTAGCCATTTATACCTAATTGATTAAAATTTAATTTAATTAAAATAATACTACAGATATTATTTTAATTTTTCAATTGAAAAATTTGGATTGTGATTTAACTCATATTAATATTTGAGTAAATTGTGTTAACATCACTAATATTGCATTTCATATTACAGCAAATATGTATATTTTGAAATACCTTTTTTTATAATACTAAAAATTTTGGTTTAAATTCAAATGGACGATAATCTAAAAGATCATATTCTTGAATCAATTGGTGAAGGTGTTTTTACGGTTGATAAAAACTTTAGAATTAATTTTTTTAATTCTGCTGCAGAAAGAATTACTGGGTACCAAAGAGAAAAAGTTATCGGACAATTTTGCAAGCATGTATTTCGCTCAAAACTATGCTTTACTGATTGCCCAATTGCGTTGGCATTAAAATCTGAAAAAACTATTTACGATTTTGAATCGTTTATTCATACAAATTCTGGAACGAGCAAACCAATTAAGCTAAATTCTGCCGTTTTATACAACGAAAATCGTGAACCAAATGGTGGAATTATATCATTTAGAGATATTTCAGAATTAGCTGGCTTAAAAAAATGTTTATCCGAAGAAACAAATTTTCATGGAGTAATTGGTCATAGCAAGCAAATGCTTGATATTTTTGAATTAATACGTGAATTATCAGATTCAAAAGCTCCCGTTTTTATTCACGGTGAAAGTGGAACTGGAAAAGAAATGATTGCGAAAGCAATTCAAGCAACAAATAACAGAAAAAATGAGCCTTTTATAAAAATCAATTGTTCGGTTTTTCCAGAAAATTTATTAGCAAGTGAACTTTTTGGACATGTAAAAGGCGCGTTTACTGATGCAATTAAAGATAGATCTGGCAGATTTGAACTTGCTGAT
>PCUD01000129.1:9009-9208 GCA_002786785.1 Ignavibacteriales bacterium CG18_big_fil_WC_8_21_14_2_50_31_20
GGTGAATCGATTACTCGCCACGTTGATGTTCGTGTTATTGCTGCAACCAATATAAACATTCAAGAAGCACTAAAAAATGGATTATTACGAGAGGATTTATATTATCGTTTAAGTGTAATTCCAATTGAAATTCCACCACTTCGTGATAGGTTGGATGATATTGTTCCTCTTGTGGCTCACTTTCTAAATAAATTTAATT
>PCUD01000154.1:0-1791 GCA_002786785.1 Ignavibacteriales bacterium CG18_big_fil_WC_8_21_14_2_50_31_20
TCTAGAAATTACATCTTCTTTGACTTGACCTGTCATTCCGGGCTGTTGAACACCCGAAAAACTTGGAGTATGTGAATATGGATCAGTTGGGAAAGCCCCATAATTTTCAGGTGATTTATTTACTCCAATTCCCTCTTTAATCTCATAATAGAAATTTTTCAACTTTGCCAAATCGGATTGACTTGCATTGTTTTCCTTAGCGTTCAAAAATGTTTCTTGAACAGCAAGAACCAATTTTGAAACCATATGCCAATAAATAGAACCTAATCCTTCATATTTATAAAACGTGCCAGATCTACCTGTAAAATATTTGTGATTAAAAACAGATTCATAAATTGATAATGCTTTATCTATTTCTTTCTCGTTCAACTCGGGAATATTTTGGATTTCAATTTCTTTCAATTTTGATTTAAGAATCTTGGAATTTTTAATTTCTCCATTAAAATGGACTTTGCCATTTATATCTTTAATCACAATATTATTATTACCTAACTCAACAAGTTTTTGGAATAAATAAGATGACTTAAAATCATTATTAGAAATAATATTTTTTTCGATAAATAAAGGTAATTCTCTATTTGGATATAGGATATAACTATTTTGATCTTCTCTATAAAGCGGACTTTCTCTAAGGACTTTTAGAAGTTCTATTGCTTCTTCCGTTTGTAAATATCCTGAACTTAAAACTGCAACTTGTCCTTCAAGCATTTCATACAAATTTGTTACTTTTATTTCACCATTATTTTCTACCGACATCAAATTGTACGAATTGTAAAGTCCATCACTTCTTCTATTTGATTTTATAGTACTATCAACAAACTTTTGAGCAACTTTTAGAAAGTTTATAATTTCAACAGTTTTTTTGTAATTTTTCTTTGCGGTAAATCCTTTTTCATAAATAGTTGAACGAAAAACAGATGCAGCTTTGCCAAGTCCATCCAAAATTAATTTTCTTTCTTTGTCAGATATTCCTTTCTCAAGCTTGTCTTCATTTTCTGATAATACTTTTGAGATGCTATCAAATAGCATAATGACTTCGTTGGAAAGCAATATTTGTTCAGAATCAATGCTCAAAAACAACTCAATTAAATATGCCAAATATCTTCTAATGTAGTATAGCGTTACCATCGACACGCCATTACCTACTAAAGCATTGTTGGCATCATTCCATTCTGGTCTTTGAGTATTCATCCAAATTCCAGCATCTGGAATAAAGTTGGACAATTTTGAAAGAAGTGTTGCCAATAATTTTTCTGCTAAATTAACTTGAATTAATTTATCATCTATTGATATGAATCTTGCATCAGAGCCTATTATTTTCTCACGGCTGCTAATTTTTTTGTGGAGCTCAAAATCAAAATCAATAGTGTTATGTGGGTCAGATAATAGCGCGTTGTAATCTTTAATTCTGTATGGAATATTTGCATAAGTAAAAATATCATCCGAAATCATGTTCAACAATTTGGAAGGATTATGCTTTGAGGATAACTCCAACAACTTTAGCAAATAGATTATTTGATGATCACCCCAATAACCGATATTTGACCAAGCCATATCGGGCTCTGGAGCTTCCCAATCGAAACCATCCCGAGTAACTCTATAGGGATTATATCCATCAGCAGTTGACGCGTTCAAAAATTTTGTTAGCATTGATTCAATATAGCCTGGATAAGATAATGCCAAAGCTTCCCAATTTTGAAATATATCCCGCCAGTTTCCTTGATAATTTAACACTTTTTCATTTTTATCATTTTTAATATCAATAGAAAAACGATTCCACGGACGACTTGG
>PCUD01000154.1:1809-25089 GCA_002786785.1 Ignavibacteriales bacterium CG18_big_fil_WC_8_21_14_2_50_31_20
AAAAGTTAATGGCAAATATTCCAACGAAAGCTTTCTAAGTTCGCTATCATTAAGCCCCTTTATTTTAGCGACTAGATTTGAGTGAGTAATTTTTTCATCAAGTAATTCAATAAATTCTTTATGCCTTTTTAACACAATTTTATTTGTGGAATTTAAGAACAAAACAAAATCATCTCTATCAATCAAATAAGAATCATCAAATATTCCACCACGCATAACATTAAATAGTACATTTGCAAAATGCCTTGAAGTACCAAGTCTATTATTTGTTAATTGAAGTCCATCCGATTTTGAAACTATTTTGATTAATTTTTCAGTCCCGTCCTCAACATCTTCAATTACATTTTGAAAAATATTTTTGTTATTTTCTAAACTGTTAACTAAGCTATTCAAAGCCGATGAATCTTGATTGATATCAGCAACTATAATCCATTCCTCAGATTTATTACTTCCCAGAGTCAATTCTCCATTAATTAAATATGCTCCTCGTGCTGCTTTAATATTGGTTTCAGATTCAATTGCTTTACATGCCCGATAATCATTTAATTGGCGTGACGATAAAAGATACTTATCCGCTTTTACTCCAGTTGACCAAACGGTAGTTGCTTTTAATGCTTCGCTCGGTTCAGCTTTATCCGAAGGAATTGAGCTTAAAGAAAATACACCTATTCCCAAACTGGGAATTAATTCGTTCTTTTTATATCCATCAGTGAGTGTACTAAATTCTGTTTGGAATTGTTGGTAAATTCCAAATGGAAGAATATTTTGAATTCCATCCAAATATTCAACTTTAACTTCACTGCTATTATTATTAGTGATTTTTGATTTCTTTACAAAACCGAATTTTTCACTATTCAACCAATAGTAGGAAAAAGATATTCCCAAATCATTATTGATTTCTTCAAAAAGAATTTTATTTCCGGGAATATTCTTATAAATATTGCGTTCTATATCATAAATATTTTGGTAATTATTTGAAAATGGTTCCCACAGAAAAATGTCCTCCCCAATCTCAATTTTAAAAATAGATTTACTTCCTGTTTTTTCATTTGAATCGTGAATAATATCATCGTTATAATAAGGAAAAAGTGCGTTATCTGGATTCTTTCTTCCAGCGGTTAATCCACCATTACTTGAAATAAAAGACCAATGATCTGAACTGCTAACGATACTCATAAAAAAAGGAGTCATTTTGTTATAGTTAGAAATTTTATAAAACGTTTCTCCATCTATTTCGTGATAATCCCCTTTTACAAATTTATCATTCTTAGTGATTTTATTTTTTCCAATATATATATGTTTGTCTAACATTTTTTCGTAAAAATCCTTTATAAATTTAAAATATTTCTTACTTCATTAACTCGGGGTATAATTTCTGCATCACTAATTTTGGGGTACGATCTACATTAAAAATGCCCCAATGCTTTTCAGCACCCAACATATTATTTGGATCGCCTTTCCAGGGCTCATCAAATGCTTCGAAGAAAAATATTGTATAATTCATTTCTTCTGCCCAATCCATAATCTGATTATAATAAATGTTTTGTTTTTCTTCACTTGCTCTGTCTCCAAATTCAGAAGCGATTGTTGCCCAACCAGCTTCCGTTATAACTAAGCTTACTCCTGGAAGTGAATCTCTAACTTCTTGAACATTTCCAATACAATATGCTAAAGCAGTATCAATGTCTTGTCCTTCCCAAAGTGGGTAAGTATGAATGGAAGCAAAATCAACAACTTTTGATAATTCTTTCCCATGCAAAGCCCACCATTTGAAATTATCTGCAACAGTAACTTTTTGTTTAATTTCTTTTTTAACTTTTTGAACGTATGATATTATTGTTTCAACTGGTACCATGTGGTCATTCCAATCTACCAAAGCTTCGTTACCAACAGCAACAGAAACAACTATGTCAGAATATTCATTTGCTAATTTTATGCCTTGCTCTAATTCTTTTAGATTGTCTTTTTTGTTTGCTTCCAACTCATTTTCTGGAATTGGCTCATTTAACCACCAGCATCTTTCGTGGTTGCTAAATTCAGCCTTTAACCACAACCCAAGCATCATTTTTATATCAAGATTATTTTCTTTTATAACTTTCAAAATTGTTTGTGTGTTTTCACCAGCATCATATACACGAATTAAATTGAAGTTAGAATCTTTAGACAGAATTTGTAAATCCTCTAGTGTTTGTGCGTATGTTGGATTTACCGCTCCATCTCCTCTATCTGGATGCTGACCTTCTCTAAAACCTGAGTAGCAAATGGCTTTTGAAACTCCATTTAGTAAATCACTTTTTTGTTGTTTTAAATTGTCATTTTTTTGATTTTGTTCATCATCAATTGCATAATTGTTGGTTTTGCTACCTAATATCAATAATGATAAAATTACTATCAATCCAAGATTAGCATTCAATATTTTTCTAAAAATTTGTTTCAATGTTTTCTCCACAATTTTCTAAAATGTCTAGTGTTGCGCCATATTTATAATGTCACTTCTTCGAAGAATCCATGTCCCGACGTGCATGGATTGTCGGGGCGAAAAATCTTAACCCCGCATATATTTAGATTTCTCAGTCGCACAAAACGCTTCTTCGAAATGACATTCTTAGTATTTACGACACATCATTGTTAGCATGACACTTGTCTTTTGTTATAACTTGATTTCCAAATAATAGCTATATCACTTGGTAAATTAAGTCTTTTAATTACCAAGGGATTCTTAGTTTCTCAATATCTTGGGTATATAAATTTTCAAGTTTTTTTAGCAACCCATCTGAAATAGGCTTTTTAACACTTTCAACATTTTGTGTTAACTGATTTATACTTTTATTTCCTGGAATAACTGTCGATACTGCATCATAAGCTAAACAAAATGCAATTGCAGTTTGAGATATTTCGTCATCTTCAATTAATAAATCTTTAACTTTATCAACTAAACTTGCTCTAGTTTTTATATCCTCGCTAGACCAACGTTTTCTTATATCATCAAACTTACTATCGGCAGTGTATTTGCCAGATAGCCAACCTGAGTCAAGAGGAATCTTAACAACAATGCTAACACCCTTTTCTTTAGCCATACTAAATGCTTTTCCAGCATCCTGATGAAAAATATTAAAAAATGCCTCAATAACTTCACACTTAGTTGTGCTCATAAATTTCTGCATTTCTTCATAAGTATCCAACGAAGCGCCATAAGCCTTAATTTTTCCTTCTTCTTTTAAGCGTTCAAAAATTTCATAATGTAAATTATTATTTCCATCTAGATAGCTAAAAGGAGGATTGTGCAATATAATAGAATCTAGATAATCAGTTTTTAATCTTCTGAGACTACCTTCTAAAGATTTTCTAATATTGTCTGCTTCAAAATTTGTTTTCCCATCAGCATCATGTCCAAACTTAGTATTAATTACAATTTTGCTCCTATCTGTTTCACTTAACGCTATTCCAAGTCTTTCTTCACTAGAACCATAACCATAGTTAGGTGCTGTGTCAAAATAATTAATCCCAAGCTCTAAAGCTTTGTGAACCAATGCAACTGCTTCCTTTTCCGACATTGTTGCCCAATCAGAACTTTTTCCTAATTGCCATGCTCCAAATCCAACTTCCGAAACCTTTGGGCTTGCTTTTATGTAGTTATTATATTTCAAATTAAATCCTCATATTCTATTTCAAATTAATATACAAGAGTTTGCATTGAATGAGGCAAGCTCACTTGTTCAATAGCATTTTGACCGATGCATAATTTATACTTAATTTCTAAATCAGACTGATTCATAACAACTGTAACCATTTTTCCATCCTCGTTAATGAAAGAAGAGCTTAACAAATGGCTTCTACTGCTTACTGTGCTCACTCTTTTAGCGTTTGGACGAATAAATTTTGAAAAATGACCAATATAATAATATGATGGAGTGTAAATCAGTTCACCAGTTCTGGTATCCGCGTGAACTGGTGCAAAACAAAAATTACCCACATGATTTGGTCCGCCAGTTTCGTCTAATAAAATATTCCAATCAGTCCAGCCAACAGTTCCATTATTAAAATCATTAATCATCGATCTACCATAGCGTTCCGCATTTTTCCATGTTTGGTATCCATCAGGTCTAAAACTTTCGGCGCATCCTTCAGTAAAGAGTAAATTTTTATCAGGATAAGATTCATGAACGTTGCCAATATTATTATACATCTCTTCACCGCCAGCCCATGATTCATACCAATGGAAACCAATTCCCCAAGCATATTTGGAAGCTTCAGGATCATCAAATATTGTGTTAGCTCTATTATTAATTAAATCTCTGTTGTGATCCCAAACTACAATTTTTTTATCTCCAAGCCCTTCTTTATTCATTGTTGGTCCAAGATGGTTTTTCAAAAAATCTCGCTCTTCAACTGCAGTATATATACATGATTCCCATATTTGTGTTGCCATCGGTTCATTTTGCACAGTTATACCCCAAATTGGAATTCCCTCTTTTTCATATTCCTTAATAAATTTAGTGTAATATAATGCCCATGCTTCATAAAACTCTGTTAATAATTTCCCACCATGCAACATATCATTATTACTTTTCATAAACGCTGGAGGACTCCATGGGCTAGCATACATTAGAAGCTTTCCACCTGCACTTTCAATTGCCTTCTTAATCAAAGGTAAACGAAAATCTTTATCATGGTCTATTGTGAAAGACTTTAAGTCCTTATCCTCAGTTGATACATAAGTAAAACTCGCGCTACTGAAATCGCAACTATGTATTGATGTTCTTGCTAAAGTGTATCCGATACCTTTATCAATATCGTAATATGCTTTTAAAAACTCGTCTTGCTTATCACTTGGTAATTTTGCAAATACTTCTGCAGATGCGTCAGTAATAGCGCCACCAATTCCTAAAAATGTTTGAAATGTTTTGTTTGGATTAACAAAAACTGAAACTTCCGATTCTATAGCCTGTTCAGAAGGTTCAAATTTTTTTGTGTCCATTTTAGTTAATCTTAAATCAGAGTTTTCAGCAGTAGTGTATATAACTACTTCCTTGCCTTCAGTAGTAAATTTTTCAATCATAATTTCTTCTTCCTTTTCCAATGCACATCCGAAAACGAATAGCCCTAAAATCAAAGCACTAAAAATATTTTTCATCTATTTATTCCAGTTAAAATTGTTAAGAAAATTCAATAAATATTTTTTCATAAATCGGTTAATAATAATCGCATTTTATTTATAATCTGGTGAAGTTGGTTCATCTGATGTTAGTTCTGGATATAAATTTTTCATCACCAATTTAGCTTTTCTATTTTCCGAAAATAATCCCCAGTGTCCTTCAGTACCAGTTCCTTTCCAAGATTCATCAAATGATGCAAAATTAAAAACTATAACATTGTTTTCCTTTGACCATTTCATTAACTGATTAAAATATATATTTTGTTTTACTTCATCACCAGCCTTTGGAACATGAAGATCGCCTTCAGTATAAGTGGGCCAACCAGCTTCTGTGATAATAATTTTCTTGTTAGGAATTACTGATTTTAAGCTGTCATAAATGTGCTCTGTAAATTCCATGGCTTTATCTATATCTATTTTCCCCCAAACTGGATAAATATGAGTGGCAACAAAATCAACAGCATCAATTACTTTTTGACTTTCCGCTAAATTAGCCCAATAGTCCCAAGTATCGGCTGTTGTTACAGGCACAGTAGTTTTGGATTGAACCTCTTTGATGTAGGCAATTAATTTTTCTTGAGGAACTTTATGGTCACTCCAAAATACTTGTGATTCATTTCCAACATTTATTGCAATCACAATGTCTTTATATTTATTAGCTAATTCAATCCCAAGTTTTATTTGATTAATATTATCTTCCACATATTTTGGTTCGCCATCCATCCAAATACCCAGTAAAACTTTAAGATTAATGTTTTCGTTTTTTATCACTCCTAAAACATCAATGAGATGTTGGTCCGCGCCATAAGTTCGTATAATTTTCCAGTTCTTCTCCAAAATTTTCAAATCTTCCAAAACTTCTTCTTTGGTTGGAAATATTTTACTTCGTGGATCATCACCCTGGCGATAACCCGAGTAAGATATTGCCCAGCCTGCATAATCATTACTCAACAAATCAATTTTTGATTCATTCACAATTACTTCAGTATCCTTTGTAGAGCATCCGAAAAGAGAAAGAACAAAAAATAGTGAAACAAATAATATTTTTCTTTGCAACTTCATTTTACTTTCTCCTATCAGAAAGTTCTGCTTGAACTTTTTCCATAAATGGTTCAGTTAAATTATAGAAAAATAATACACCCGCTGATAAGATCATTAAAACACCAGGTATAACACTCAACATCATTTTAATACCCCAAATTGCCTCAGGAGATTGTACAGCGTTTGGCACATAATTAAATAGCGCTAGTAACCAACCAGTTATTGCACCACCAATACCCCAACCAAATTTTTGACCAAATGTAGCTGCTGAAAAAACAATTCCTGTAGCTCTTCTTCCAAATTTCCACTCAGCATAATCCGCTGTGTCGGCATACATTGCCCAAAGTATTGGAACTCCAGGTCCATTCAAAAATCCAACAAGAGCCGAAAGACCATAAGCTATATAATATTGATCAGGGCCTGGAAAAAATAAAGCTAAAACGGCTAGACCTGAAAGCACATTACTGGCTATGTATGTATTTCTCTTGCCGAACTTTTTTGTTAAAGGCTTGGATAACGGAATTCCAATAATTAATCCAATAGTACCTAGAACAGCAAACATCGAGAATAATCCTTCATCGCCAACATAGTATTGAAAATAATAAAGTCCAACAGCAATTCTTAAAGAAAGGAAAATGAAAGTAACTAATCCCATAACGAATAAAATGACCCAAGGACGATTGTGCATTAAATCTTTTAAATCTTCCTTTAATGGAGTTGCTTCTGTTTGAACTGGTTCTATTCTTTCTTTCGTTGAATAAAATGTTACGTAAAACATTCCAATTGCGATGACTGCAAAGAGTGCCATTGTTAACTGATAACCAAGTGCTTTATCACCAGCACCAAAAAATGCAATTAATGGAAGCGTTAGTGCTTGCACCATTAAAGCTGCACTTTGTCCAAGCACAAATCTGTAGGAATTAAGACTTGTACGTTCAACAGAATTAGATGTCATAACTCCAGATAATGCACCATAAGGAATGTTATTTGCTGTATAGACCATCATCATTAAAATGTACGTGACATATGCATAAATTATTTTTCCGTTTAAACTAAAATCCGGAGTTGTGAACATAAGTACTGCCAAAATTCCAAATGGAAATGCAGTCCATTTAATCCATGGTCTAAACCTTCCATGCTTAGATTTAGTTCTATCTGCCAACGCACCCATCATAGGATCATTAATAGCATCCCAAATTCGAGATAATAAAAACAGAGTACCAACCGCAGCCGCTGGTATTCCAAAAATATCTGTGTAATAATACATTAGAAAAATCATAACTGTTTGGAAGACTATATTAGCTGCAAAATCTCCAAGTCCATATCCAACCTTTTCTTTAAATGATAATTTTTGATCAATCTGTGCCATTAAATAATCCTTTTTTGATTTTAATTTTCTTTAACTAATTCAAACTCTTTTGTTAGCCTTATATCATCTGAAGCGCTTCCAATGTGAATAATAAATTTACCTAGCTCAGCTTTAAATTTTTTTGATTCTACATCATAAAATGATAACATACTTTCATCAACTTGAAACTTCACTTCTTTAGTTTCGCCAACTTCCAAAAGTATTTTTTCAAATCCTTTCAATTCTTTTTTAGGTCGTTCAACCGAAGAGACTACATCTTCTATATATAGCTGAACAACTTCACTGCCAGCAATGGTGCCGTTATTTTCAATAGATACAACAACTTCTATATTATTACCTTCTGTGAGAATACTTCCACTTAGTTTTACATCTTGATAATTAAACGTTGTGTATGATAAGCCATGTCCAAATGCAAATTGTGGCTCAACATTATAGCTATCAAAATATCTATACCCAACAAAGACACCTTCTTTGTATTCAACTTCAAGTCCATTACCAGGAAAATCACCAAATTTATAATCTGGTGAATCCTCTAACTTTTTAGGAAATGTAAAAGGAAGTTTCCCTGAAGGATTAACATCTCCAAATAGGATTTCAGCAAAAACATTCCCAGCTTCTGAACCGGCATACCATCCTTGAACAATTGCGGGTGCGATATCAACCCATTTACTTACATCAACTGGAGAACCACCAATTAAAAAAACAACTGTATTTTTATTGGCTTCAAGCACTTCCTTTATAAGTTTATCTTGACCATAAGGTAAGTTCATATCAACACGATCAGCACTTTCTAAATCTTGGTGATGGTTTAATCCAACAAACAGAATAACACAATCAGCATTTTTAGCTAAATCAACAGCTTCATCCTTCAATTCTATTTTGTAGTTAGCATTAACTTCACTGGTATCTATTACACCTTTTGCCCAGTCAAAAGTTGAAGTGCTTTTATATCCTTGCGCAAATTTTAAATTAACCTTATCGCCAAGTTTATTTTGCAATCCTTCAAGTGGAGTGATTTCATATTTTGTTTTTACTCCACAGCTTCCCCCACCTTGCGCATGTTTTGTAACAGCATTTTCACCAATAACAGCAAGGGTTTTTATGTTTTCTAATTTTAATGGTAATGTTTTATTTTCATTTTTTAACAGAACAACCGCTTCTTCAGCTACTTTCTTTGCTGTCGCGAAGTTTCTTTCGCTAATGAATTCTCCCTCGGATCTATTTTCATCAAAAACTTTTGATTTAAACATTGAAGTTAAAATTCTTCTAACTTTATCATTAATAATTTCTATACCAACTTCGCCATCTTCTACCGCAGCTTTTAAGGCGTTAGCAAAATAATAATCATTATAATTATCTTTATTTGTACCCATCTCAATATCAAGACCAGCTAATGCTGCGTCTTTGGTTGAATGTACTCCATCCCAATCTGATATTACTGCCCCTTTAAAACCCCATTCATTTTTTAAAATATCAGTTAAAAGATATGTGTTTTCACTGCACCATTTACCGCGGAATTTATTATAAGCGCTCATTACGGTTAAAGCATTTCCTTCTTGTACCGCCGCTTTAAATCCAGGCAAATAAATTTCTCGTATTGTCCTTTCATCAATTTCTACGTTTACTTTAAATCGCTCATATTCTTGATTATTAAAAGCGTAATGTTTTACACAAGCTGCTACATCTTGTTCTTGAACGCCTTTAATATAAGGCACAACCATTTTGCTTATTAAGTATGGGTCTTCTGACATATATTCAAAATTTCTTCCGCACAAAGGTGAACGGTGAACATTAATTCCAGGTCCTAAAATAATGTCTTTTCCTCTAGCACGTGCTTCTCTGCCAAGTACTGTGCCATATTCGTGAGCTAAATTAATATTCCACGTAGCAGCCAAAGCTGTACCTCTTGGCAAATAAGTTGAAAAATCGTTATCCCAACCAGCTACATCCCAACTGTCTCTTTTAATTTCTTCACGAACACCATTGGGCCCATCTGACATTTTCCACTCTGGAATCCCTAATCTTTCAACACCTGCAATCGTAAATTTTGAATTGCCATGCAGCATTGAAATTTTTTCGTTTAAGGTAAGTTGTGACATCAATTTTTCAACTTTGTCACTTACTGAATCATTAGATTGAGCAAATACATTATTTGTAAATTTTGTTGACATAATTATTACCATTAAACTTAGAGCTATGGATTTAGCTATTATTCGATTCTTTTTTACCATTTACCGTTTCTCACTAATACTATTTGATAAATTACTTTAAGCTAATTGTCTTTGAAAGATTATTAATTTGGAAAATAAATTCGCCTGGCTCTATAACTTTTTTATTCTCACGATTATAAAATGAAAGATTTTCTGGAGTAATTATAAATTTCACTTTTTTCTCTTCGCCAGGTTTGAGATTAACTTTATCAAATCCTTTTAATTGCCTTGTAGGTCTTGAAACACTTCCAAATTTATCCGTTACATATAATTCTACGGATTCTTTACCATCAACCTCGCCAACGTTTTTAATAGTAACTGAAATATGAATTTCATCATTTATTGTTTGTGCGTTAGAAACAACTAAATCATTATACTCAAATGATGTGTAGCTTAACCCATGACCAAATGGCCACTGTGGTTTATAATGATTGTCTTCACTTTCTTCAATTGGTTTATAGTCATAAGTAGTATTTCCAGAAACTGTTTTAGGATAACTGAACGGTAATTTACCAGATGGATTTATTTTACCTAAAAGTATGTCAACTGTTGCGTCTCCACCTTCTAATCCAGGCAAATAACCCAGAACAACAGCCGCAACTTTATCAACAATTTTACTTATTACTCTTGGTCTACCTTCAAATAAAACTAGAATTATTGGTTTACCGGTTTTAGCTAATTCGTCTACAAGTTTTAGCTGAGCTTCTTCAAGTGTTAAATCGAAAATATTACCAGGTGTTTCGCAATAAGGAGCTTCACCAAGACTTGCAATTATTACATCACTATCTTTAGCAGCATCAACCGCATCTTGAATATTTATAACGCTGTCTATTCCAACACCCTCAACATATTTTACATTTCCCTTACCAAACCCAACTTGTAAGGCTTCGTAAAAAGTATTTTTCTCTTTAGGATAAAGGGCTTCGTTATTACCTTGCCAAACATACGACCACCCACCGTTTAAATACATCATTTTATTTGCTGTAGGACCAGTCAACAAAATTTTTGTATTCCCATTAAGTGGAAGTATTGAATTATTATTTTTTAATAACGTAATTGATTCACCTGCAGCTTGTTTGTTAATTTCTGCTGATTCTTTTGAGGCAAACTTAGATGCCAAGCTTTTATCTGGATACGGGTTGTTAAATAAACCTAATGCAAATTTAACTCTAAGAATTCTTCTTACTGCATCATCTATTCTTGATTCTGGAACTTCACCTTCTTCTACTAATTCTTTCAAAAGAATAGCAAAATCAACATTAAGTGGAACCATGCTCATATCAATACCAGCCATTACAGCTAATTTAACAGCTTCTTTAGGAGATTCAGAAATTCCATCTCTTGTATGTAATCTTTCAACATCCATCCAATCAGAAACGATGAATCCTGAAAATCCAAGTTCTTCCTTCAATACTTTTGTAAGCAAATTGTAATCAGAATGAACTGGAATACCATTTATCTCAGCAGAATTTGCCATTACTGTTAAAGCACCTGCTTTTACTCCTGCTGCAAATGGTGGCAATAACAAATCTCTTAAAACTCGTTCTGGAATCCATGCTGGAGTTCTATCAAGACCGTTATTAGGCAAACTATAACCGATATAATGTTTTAAGCAAGCAGCACCAGATGTAGGGTTTGATAAATCATCCCCTTGCATTCCTTCAACATATTCTTTAGCAAATTCGGTGGTTAAGTAAGAATCTTCACCAAAGGTTTCCCAAAATCTTGGCCAGTAAGGCTCACGTGCTAAACCAAGAACTGGATTAAAATTCCAAGGAATGCCAGAAGCACGCATTTCAAGGGAAGTAATTTCTGCTGATTTTCTTACCAGCTCTCTATTTCTTGATGCTGCTATAGTAAAACCTTGTGGAAATAAAGTTGAACCTAAAGTATAGGTTGCTCCATGAATAGCATCTATTCCATATAGAATGGGAATTTTTAATCTGCTTTCTTTTGTGGCAACATCTTGAATGGTTGTAATAATTTCATGCCAACTTTCTAACGAATTTGCAGCTTGTCCAGTATTAAGCAGTGACCCAACTTTATATTTTAAGATTAGCTCCCTTAACTTATTTATGTCAATGTGAAGTGGTTCTGTTTGAACTCTGTTTTTTCCCTCAATTGAAAAACTTTGAAGTGCAATTTGAGTCATTTGACCAACTTTTTCCTCAATAGTCATTTGAGAAATGAGCGAGTCAATTTTGCTTTCATTTTCCATTACATTCTTAACTTGAGCATTACCTTTTACAATAAATACAAAAAGAATAAGTAGAATTTTAAATTTCATATTTCTCCATTTACTTAAGAAGTAACATTTTTTTAGTTTTAATAAAATTTTCGGTTTGAAGTTGGTAAAAATAAACTCCGCTCACTAAATCTTTTCCAAAGTCTTTAAAATTTAATGTTTGAGTATGCGTACCAGCTTCTTGGGTTTGATTAACTAGTAAACCAACTTCGTTGCCAAGTACATCAAATATTTTAAGTTTAACTTTACTTTTGCTTTGTAAAGTGTATTCAATTTTAGTTGAAGGATTAAAGGGATTTGGATAATTTTGTAATAATTCGTAATTATTCAATTGATTACTGTTGTATCCAACAGAATTTGGAATTGGATTAATTTTTATTCCACTTAAAACGACTCTATTTATTTCTGGTGAAAGTATTATTTCAAGCAGCTCATCGTTAACACTAATCTTTGTGGTAAAATCGTATGCAGCATTTTTACCAACTTCCGCAAAAATATCCAAATTATCCAATAGCAATTTATCTTCAATTGTAACATCAAAGACTCTATTGCCAGAAGAAGAAAAATATTTTTCCGCAAACATTAAAGTTACATCATATTCATTATTAGGTAATTTAATATTATATTTTCTTGTTGCCTCGCCATCAGTAATATAAATTAAATCCTCATTGGTATTTGCAATTTGTATATTGCTTGGCCAAGCACCATCACCACTATCCATAAAACCATATTCTAGAGATTCATCCCATTCTTGATCGGGTAGATAGTCACTTACCAAAAGTCCCCCAACATTAATGTGCAAAGGAAATTCTGGAATATAAGTTGGAATAATTGTTTTAACCGATGTAGAAATTATGTTGCCCCAAATATCATTTATGTTCATAACTATAAGGTTTGTTGCAACTGAAGGAATAAAATTATTTGTAGATAAAGTAACCTTTGTTAAATCTTTTGAAAGCACAGCTGAAACTATTGTTGCACCAGAAATAATATAATTTGAAACCGTTTCTGCAGAGGATTTCTTCATTTCTTCAGAAAACTTTATTTCAATATTTCCATTTTCAAATGCTTTTGCCCATACTAATGTTGGTTTTGCAACATCTGTATATCCAGTATTTACAGCGTCAGTTAAACATAAAACTAACTTTCCGTTTTTGAAAACAACATTTTCTGGAATAAAATCGCACTTATTTCCACTAAAAGTGTGTGTGGCTTTTCCCCAGCGGGTTGCGTCAAAAACATCAAAATTGTCAGTCCATTGTTGAGTAAAATTATTGTTGGTTCCATAATTACCAGCACCTGGAGTATAAGATGAGTAGCTAACCCAGTCGTATTGTGCAAAAGTTGGCAGTGAATAATCATTCCACACACCAACCCAATTAGCATATTCTGGATTCCAAATGTTCATCATTATTTTTTGTGATAAATTTAGTCCATTAATATGTTCACCAGTTTGCCTATGAACTTCAATAGAATCAACAAACCATGCAACATAATCTGGAGTCCACTCAAAAGCATAAGTATGAAATTCTTCATATTGATTAAAAGCAATTGGATGATTTCTCTCGTGCCCAACTTGATTACGAGTTATAGGATTAAATTGTATCATGTCATCGTAGCGCCCCACGTTTTCAATATCAATTTCATTCCAATCAGCCGTAGAAGTTATCTCGTGATAAGTAAAGAATGAAGAAATTACACCAACTCTATTTGCTGGTTTCATATTTACTTCAAATCTGCCATAAAGAAATGCATCATGTGTTCTATACTCTGCACCTTTATATTCTTTCGCAATAATTAAATTTGAAGCTATTAATAAAATTATTGAAAAAACAATTTTATATGGGGAAATTATTTTAAGTTCTGACAAGGGGTTCACATTTACCAACATTAATTATATACAAAAGTTATGATTTGATTTATTCTTTAATAATTTTTTTGTTGAATACAGACATTCAATAAATAGAATGTCTGTATTCAAAATTATTTTTTAGAAATCAATTCCAACAGAAACTTTATGAATGGAATTAAGTATTCCAAAATCTTGATATGCATAATCAATATGGAATGCAATATTTCCTAGCAATTTTTGTTTAAATCCCGCACCAAGTGCAAATGTTTCTTGCGAATCGTTTAAGAACAATGTTTTATATCCACCACGAAGTGCAATAACATCATTAAAAATATATTCGCCACCAATGTTAACACTTTCATAATTATCATTTGGATGCCTTGCATCAATATCAATAATAAATTGATGCATATCTGACTTAAATACATCGTAAGAAAATCCAAGCACATAGGTAAGTGGTAAAGACCAATTTCCAGTTGAATATTCACCAGGAATTCTATCATTGTTACCTGTGGTTTCATCGTCTTGGTCATATAATATTACATTGCTTGTTCCAGTTAGTTGCAATTTTGTACCAAGATTTGTAATTGACATACCAATTGTTAATCCATCAAATGGAGTATCGTAAAGAACACCCATATCAATTGCAAAAGCAGTCCCTGAAGTATTCCAAATTGATTGCTGAATTACTTTTGGGTTGAAGCCAATTGAAAATTCTTGGGTTAAGTTAATAGCCCATCCAAGACTAAACGCAACATCAGAAACAGCAAAAACAGATCCTGTCCCATCTGGTTCATCAACTGTAGTAACATTCATTTCACCATAATTAGAACCAATAAAGCTCATTCCTATGGTTCCATAATCACCCAGATTTATAGTTCCAGCAATAAAATTATAACTTAAATCAGCAATCCATTGAGTATGATCGAAGATAACCGAATTATTATTTTGTCTTGCAATACCAGCAACGTTCCAAAACATTGATGATGCATCGTCAGAAACAGCAACAAATGCGCTTCCCATTGCAGTACCTCTTGCACCTTGACTCACTTTTAGAAATTGTGCAGCAGTTGTTCCTCGTTTAGAAACATTATTAACATATTGTGCGTTAATGCTAAAAGCCACAAAAATAAAAACGAGTAAAGTATTAATAACTAATTTATTCATTTTCAACATCCTTATTTAATTAACGCAAACTTATTAATATATTCTCCAACGTTTGGAGCTTCTACGTGGTAGATATAAAGTCCACTCGCAACATCCATTCCATCTTCTGAGACTAAATTCCATTCCAATGAACCGTTTGTTGGCGAATATTCTTTGACTAATTCTTTAACCAAATCACCAGAAACTGTATAAATTTTAATTACACATTCTGCAGGCAAATTGATAAAGTTAATTTTTCTTTCGCCACGTCCAGTTTGGTTAAGATTTCTTCTTTCCCATCTTGCTGCAGCTATATATGGATTTGGCACAACTGATATTTTATTTAGTTTATTCTTGGCTAATTTATCGTCAACGGAAGCCGCTTTTGTGCTAAATGTGAAATAGTCGCCTTGAATAAATTGCTTGGTAGTTTTAAATTGGAAGACATCACCAGCAACTGGCACTTTTGGTTGAACATTTGGAATACCAGGAGCGTGGAAATCAATTCTCCAAGTTAATTTATAAACAGAGCCAATGTATTCAATAATGACTATTTCATCGCCATACGATAAATTTTTTGAACCATCATTATCAAATATTTCGGCAGCGCTAGTATCGCCGGTAGTTGTGTTAATAACTAAGAAATTTGCATCTAGTTTGAAGAAAGGAGTTTTAGCAACAATTTCATCAAAAAATCTAATTTCATAATCTGCTGGCCAAGCTACATTTCTTGCAGGAGAAGATGCATCTGGATAGACATCCATTGTTAAGTTACTTGAACCAACTAACCAACCAGTTTCACTCATATTAACAACAGTAGATGTATCATTCAAAACACTAAAAACTAATCCATCAAATGGTTGCGTAAAAGATTCTTTTCCAAAATCCTTATTGTTCCAAAGAAGTGTATCAAGGCTCCCGTTATTAGTTCTAATAAGGTTATAAGAACTTGTGTTATAAGTTGGGAGACTTCCTTCTGAATTAAATTCAACTTTATAATTAGCACCATCAACAACAGAAGCCTCATTAAGAACAACCACATTCAAACTTCCAGTACCAACACCCTCTGTAACATGCGTGACATCACCAGCTAATTGTGCAGATGTGTATCCAGCAGCAGGAGCATTAGGAACAATAACAGCGCAGTTGTAATCAACAAATTTAACATTACCTGAAAAATCCTCAGTAATAATTTTTGTACATTCTGAAGGAACAAGCCCTTGAGTACCAAATTCTGGATCACCCATATCATAAGAAACTAAGGCATAATAATATTTAACACCATTAGTAACTGTAGTGTCAATAAATGAATGTTGTAAACCGGAATCTTTTCCTCTATTAAAGCTAGCGCCATTAATTCCTATTGGATCTGGTCCTTGAATTCCATCTATTAAATCGAACTGTGCAATAGGTCTTGAATATTTTGGAATTCCACGAGTATCAGTAATAAGTTTAATATCATTAAATTCAGGTTCTTGACTTCTATAAACCAAATATCCTTCAAAATCCTTTTTGTAACCTTGAGTTGGATCATCATTTTCAAAACCTAAAAATGGATCTCTTGATTCTTCGGCAACATTATCCCAATATAGAAATACTCTTTTATCTCCAGGCACTGCGGTAAGTCTTGGTTTATTTGGAGGACGTGAAAAATTATAATTTGAATTATAAATCTGTTGAACTGTTTCTTTATTAAAGAATAAATCTTCTAAATCTTCACCAAAAGACAAAGCCATTGAAAATCTATCACGAGCATTAAGTTTTAGTGGAAAAGCTCCTGATGCAAAAACCATACTAATATTAGCTTTTTGAAGAGATGTATCAAAGTTAGCAGCTTGCATTTTAAGCCACATTGATTCATCATCTTTAGGCCAGCCACCACCAGTGCCCCCATCACCAAGACGATAAATAGATAAACTTGTTAAACCTATTTGATCTGATTCATCTTTATCAGTTTTATCAAAATTAGGCTCACCATCGGTAGGTATTCCGTCACCTTCACCTTTATCAGGTGCAATATATTGCGGATCAAAGGGACCAACTCCGTCTTGACCAACATCATTATTTAATGGCTCATTTTCGTCAGCATCCCATTTGCCATTATTATTTAAGTCTGTAAAGCTAAGCCAATCGTTATCGTTATCAATCCCATCGGCTCTGCTTTCATCAAACATACCGTCTTCGTCGTTGTCAATACCATCAAATGAATTACCAGGACTTTCGAGATAAGCATAACCAAGATAACCTGTTTTCCAACGACCAGGAGCACCATAACCATCATCGTCGAAGGCATAAGCTAAGTCCAGCAATGTATTGTAAGAAGCGTTATCATCTTGGTTATCACCTGAGCCACCAACTCCAGTATCGGTATAAAAACCAAAATAAGTTTTTTCGTAGTTATTATCTGATAAGTTTACAATATCATAATGCCAAAAAATAATATCTTCTGCTAACACGTGCGACCATTGGAAACCTCGTGTTTCAACACGAATTCCAAGACCTTTACGTTCGTGGTCATTAGCAACTGGGAAGAAACTATAAGGAGGACCAGCAAACTCACCATCTTTAGAATCATCCATAACAAAAAATGTTTCAAAATCGGCGTTGTGCACACCACGTCCAAAATAACCATACCAATAACCATTCCAAGCATCGTCAACATTAGGAAGTGCATTTGGCCAATCATCTGGCCACGAATTAGGTTTTGTGCTAATTGCAGGATCTTCTGATGAAGCATTTGCATAACCAGGAACGGCTTCTAAACCCCAAATAGTTCCATTTACAGGGTCTCTATCCATCCATTCGCGGTATGAAGTTTGTAAAGGATGAACAATACCACCACCAGTAGTAATTTCGGAAGCAATTAATACAGCAACACCATCAAGATAATTGTGTCCGGTACCTTTAAGCCATTCACCAGATGGGGAAAATGGCCATTGTCCTACTTCACCATTATTATAGAATAAAGTTCTAACAAGATTTCCATCCATCAAACCTTCTCTTCTATATTGTATATCACCATAAGGATCATTTCTGTATGCTTCAATTTGATCATTTACTTGTGCAAAAGCACCTGAAATGAACAACAACAATAAAAAAGCAATTTTCTTTAATAACATTTTTACCTCTTAATCAAACATTTTTAGAATAAAAGACTTAAACCAAGCTTAATTTGTCTTGGTGAAGAATACATACCTGGATTAAGTACAAACTCTTCTATAGTATTTAATCCATTAATTTCACCAGCGTATTTAATATTTAAATCAGTTCCAGCGCGCCCAGTGGTTGCATAAACTCCATTTTCATTTTCAATATCAAACAAATTATAAACAAGTAGAATTGCGTGAAAATCAATTCCCAAAAGTTTGAAATTTTTGTCAGCTTTTAAATCAAAATAAACTGTTGAAGGTTTACGTCCACCATTTTCAAATCTAACTGAATTACTTAAAGTTATATCTTCTGTAAATGGAGTTCCAGAACCATAACGGGCAATAAATCCAACAACCCAATCACCTGGTTCACCAACATTGGCAGAAAGGTTAATTGTATGTCTTTGATCCCAATCCAAAGGAACAACTGCTTTTTCAGATTCAACTGGTGGGTTTGATTGATTATCATTAAACACAGCCATTGGATCGGATGAATTTCCTTCTGCAATTTGAAGTGTATAGTCAAATTTCATACTAAAATAATCGGCAAATCTCTTATCTAAACTAACAATTACGCCAGTAACATTTGCGTAATCTTTATTTGTAAATCGAGCATACTTAAATCCTTCATAAGTATTTATAATTTCCGTTGCCAATAAATTTCTGATATCACTATAATAAACAGATAAATCGAGAGCCAAATTTGGGAAGATTACTTGTTGCAACCCTAATTCATATTTAACTGTTTTTTGAGCTTTTAAGTCAGGGTTACCAGTAACACTATTGAGTGATTGCTGATCTATAATATAATCGTTGTTTTGATACAAGTACTGCATTGTTGGCATTTGGAAGAAATGTCCATAAGAAAAATGGATAGCACCATTATCAGAAATAGGGAATGAAAGCCCTAAGCGAGGACTAATTTGATATTTTGCATCAACCTTAACAGTTTGCCCAGCACCAGGAAAATCTGGATTTGGACTTTTTTGGTAAGGATTTCTCATATCAACTGGCATAACTGTATTAGAATTAAAATAATCAAAACGTACGCCAAGGTTTACAATCATTATATCATATTCCATTTTGTCTTGAACATATGACGATATTCCAAAAGGTTTAGCTTTATAAAATTGGTTGCCTGGTGATCCAAGTTCTCTATAACCAAGGGTAAATATTTCATTATTATTAAAATCTAATTCACCTTCTGTAAGGTTTACAATATCTTTTCCATGGTTATATATTTCATAAGAATTAGCCTCAACTCCCATTTTAATTTTATGTTCTTTTGAAATTTGAGATTCGTATGCTAATTGTGCCATTGCAGTATAAGTATGTCTTTCATACCTGCTTGTTTGCTGGCCACCTTGTCTAAAAGTATAATTAGAGTTTGGAATACCTCTTTTAGGATCAAGATACCTTGAATCATATTCATCTTCGTAAAGATAACCCTTATAATCACTCATATTATATGCAAGTTTAAGTGAAAAGAAAGAACTTTGATTAGGAATTAACGAAAATTGAAATGAATTTAATAAATTATTTCTATAATGAGTCATTAAACCATCTGGTGCCCATTGAAAAGCATGATCATAATATTTGTTTTCATTATCATCAAAAATAGTGTTCCAACTTGCTTTCCAACTTTCGCCTTGATAAGTCAGTTTTCCATTTAGAGCTTTTCTTGTGCTTGGGTTCATTGCAACATATTTGCCATCGCCAGTTGGTAAAAATGGATTTGAATCGGTCATATTATAAACTCTTTTTCCATAATATAACCCTTCATCAGACACATAGCGTCCACTAACAAAAAATCCAAGATTTCTAATTAATTTTGTTGGTCCATCAAAAGAAAATTGTACGTCGGCTGATCTTGCTGACGAAGCAGCATCAAGATTTTGATATATATTTGTACTTGAATAATATTTTCCAGCATAAGCAGTAGCGCTTCCAGAGTAGTTTTGGCCAGCATCTTTTGTTATAATATTTACAATACCAGACATTGCATTACCATATTCGGCATTAAAAGTTCCACTAATAACTTCTAATTGCCTAATTGAATTATTTTCAACTTGTATTGAAACGCCGCCATCGTATGCATCGTTAACAGCAACACCATCAACTAAGTAAGAAACTTCACCACCACGACCACCGCGAAAGTGACCATCAACAACACCAGCTTGAATATTAACAACTTGGTGCATGTTTTCAACTGGCATCATTTTAATTTCATCTGCAGACACAGTAGATGAAGAAGATGTTAAATCTTTAACTATAAGTGGTTTTTGTGCAATAACAACAACATCTTCATCTAATGTAATCGATTGGCTACTTAAACTAACATCAATTTGTGTTGTTCTATCTACATTAACAATAACATCTTGAATTATTGTTCTGTTATAACCAATTGAACTAACAATCATTTTATGTTTACCAGGCGGAACATTAATAATAAAGTAATAACCATCCAAATCTGTTGCGCCGCCTAAATAGGTACCTTCAATTATTACGTTAGCACCAATTAATGGCTCTCCTGTTGATTTATCAACAATATAACCAGATATTTTACCGGTTTCCCCAGCAAAAAGATTCACTGAAAGCAAAAGCATTAGTGAAAATAAAACTGCAATTATTTTAAGAGGTGATTTCAATTTATCATTCCCCATATTTTAATATCAATAAGTTTATTAAATTAGCGGCTATCGGGAGGTACAATGATAGCCGCTACAGAATTAGATGTTATTATTTCAGTAACATCATTTTTTTTGAGTCTACAAAATTACCAGATTGAATTCTATAAATGTAAAGACCTGTACTTAAAGTACTTGCATCAAATTTAACTTGATATTGACCAACGTTTTGGTTTGTATTAACAAGAGACATTACCTCTTGACCAAGAATATTGTATATTTTTAATGAAACCATTCCAGCTTTTGCAAGTGAATAACTTATTACTGTTGAAGGATTAAATGGATTAGGATAGTTTTGTGATAATCCATAAGCATTTACAGTAAGATTGTTCTCTTCTACATCAGTCATTTTGTCGCCAATCCAAGTGTATGTCCAGAGAGAAACATCTGACCAACCTTTGTCTTGATTATTAATTGAATATGTTAAAATTCCTTCTCTTTCGCCTGTTGCATCAGCATCGTTAATTGAGAAATCGATAGGAATTCTCATTCCAACTACAGGATTGAATCTTGCATCACCACGAGCTGTTAAATCGTCTAAAGAAATTCTTCCTTCTGCAACATATCCAGATGGGAATTTTTCTTCCCAGAAATAATCGCTACTTGTTGGGCGTAGAAGAACTTGTGCACCCCAGTTGTCAAGTATTACTTGGTTAGAATTAAATCTGAAATGATAATCTGGTTCATCACCTGTTTTATAACTTGTGTGAGAAGGACCATGCCAATCGTAAAGACCAATATATAAATCTGGTGAATCGATTAAATAAGAAGATTTTGTTGTATCAATTGCAATTACATCATCTTCAGCATCAAATGCAAAGTATAAATAATTTTCATCAAACGCTACATAAGCATTAACTGATAAATCTGCATCACCATCAATAACTGTATTGTTAACAATAGTTCCACTTCCATCAGATGGAAAAATTCTAAAAGGAGCAACTGTTGACCATTCACTTAAATCACCATCTGCTGCAAAATTAACAGGGGCTGTTGGATGAATTGCTGTTACACCTTTTGCAGTATTAACAACTGCATCTGTTACTGTTAACGCACCAACATTACCTGCTGCATCTGTTGCATAAACAGCATAATAATAAGTTAATTCAGTGTCTGTAACTGGAGCAATAATAGTATGTGTAGCAATTTGAGTTCCAACTGCAATTTTACTTGCAACAGCTTCTATACCAGCATCTTCAAGAGAAGTAATAGGATTCATAGAATATAAAACTGTATAAGTACTATTTGATTCATTAGGAACATCAAGCCAAGTAACCAAGTTTTGGTATGTACCAATTACTGGAGTAACACCTGTTGGAGCTTCTGGAGCCACAATGTCAATTGGTGGGTTACCAGTCCATATAAAATCGAACCATAATTTTTTACCAGCAGATGCATTTCCTTCACCCATCATTTGAACAACGGTAATGCTTGATGAATCAAAATCAGCTTTGCCATCAATTACATAAAAATCTGCTAAACTTAGCGAATAATCATGCCATTGGTCATCAGCAACTATTTCAAAAGCCATACCATTAATTCCATTAGCTGATTCCAATTGCAATCTGATAGGAGAGTTTGTTCCTGCTTCTGCTTTTAAAGCAAATTTAACAGAATCTAACCCCCATCTTAAACCAAGATCGTGAGCTGGGCTAACATTCCAACCAGCACCAGACCAACCATTTGCCCATTCGTCGCCTTGTGTCCATAGAAGAGCATTAGTTTTTGGATCAATTCCAGCACCATCAACTATTTCAAGATTTGATTGTCCCCAAGTAAATTGAGCTAAAGCAGGATCTAAAGTTTTACCGTTAAAAATTATCCAAGGGTCTTCTGCAAGTCCTGTTAAATGAAGTTCATCAAAAATTACTTGACCAGCTGAATAATCTCCTTCTCCAGCACCACTTATTGAAAATTCAAAAGCATAACCTTTAATTTTGTCAGCATCTAAATGGTTGTTACCAGCTTTACCAGCCCACATCGTTTGGTTAAAGCCTTCGCCGTCCCAGAAATTTCCATCTGCTAATAATGGAAGTGTAATTTTATGCCATTGACTTGTTGAATCGTCACAAACATTATATTCAAAAGAATAATAAAACTCCATGTTATTTGCATTAGAGTTAGTATCATCAACATCTGAAACATCATACAATTGAAATCTTAAGTGTACGCGTCCATATAAAGATTGAGGTGTTTGTGTAAAAAATGAAAATGACACAGAATCATAAGCACTCCAATCGTAAACTTGTGAATCAGGTGCCATGTGGTAAATTTTAGAATATCCGCCCCAACCTTCTATGTTATGAGCGCTATAATCAATTACCATCGCATTTCCAGAAACAGAGTTACTGCTTGAGTAAGTATCATTTACAAACCCTAAAGTTGGGTCTGCATTTGTACTTAACTCATATTTCCAGAAATTGGTA
>PCUD01000154.1:25096-30256 GCA_002786785.1 Ignavibacteriales bacterium CG18_big_fil_WC_8_21_14_2_50_31_20
TGTTAATTGTTAATAAATTAGTTAATTATTTATTTTATTTGTGTTAAAAGCCATTTTATTAATACTATATAATTTTTCAGTTTTCTCTGAAGTTACAAGTGATACAACAAGAAAAATAAAAGATGAAAATGAAAATAAAATTCCAGCGAAATAAAGATAATTTAGTGATACAAAATTTAGAACAATAGTATTAGTTAAATTTGATTCAAGGACAAAATAATCAGCAACAAGTCTTAACAAACCAATTATTTCTCCAATAATTAAAGTCCATATTACCGCATACGATGTAGCTCTTTTCCAGAATAAACCTAATAAAAACACTACTACAATTGGCGGACTAATATAAGCCTGCATACTTTGTAAATTTACGTACATTCCGTCGCTAAAAAGTTTTAACATGGGAATAAACATAATTGAACCAACAACAATAAAAATTGTTGATAATCTGCCAACTAAAACCAACTGTTCATCATTTGTTTCTGGATTATCACCTTTAATAAAATCGTAGGCAATAAGAGTTGCTGTTGAATTAAATGCGCTTGCTAAAGAGGACATTAATGCGGCAAAAAATCCACTTAAAATAATTCCTTTAATTCCCACTGGAAAAATGTTGGAATTAAAAAGCGAGGCATAAGCACCGTTTGATGAAATTGATGAATTTAGTTGAATAGCAACCATTCCTGGAATAATAAACAACAAAATTGGAAATAATTTTAAACCTGCAGCAAGTAAAGTTCCTTTTTGGGCTTCTTTTAAGTTTCTTGCACTTAAAATTCGTTGCACAATATACTGATCGGCTAACCAATACCAAGCTGCAAGAATTGGGGCACCAACTAAAATTCCAAGCCAAGGGAAATCGTGATCGTTAATTGGTTTAAATATTTCCCAATGTCCTGAGGGAAGTTCGGTAAATAGTGTATTAAAGCCTCCTATTGCCTCAATTCCAAAAAACAAAACCAAAAAACCACCAATTAAGAAAACAACTGCTTGAAATATTTGAGTGTACATTACAGAACGAAGTCCACCAATAATTGTATAAATTCCTGTAAAAAGTAGAATAATTACGGTTGAAGTAACAAAATTCCACCCAAGAATTTCTTTTAATAAAATTCCACCAGCAAGCAGAGTAATTGCAATTTTAGTAAAAATGTACGTAAAAATGGATAATCCAGAAAATATTTTTCGTGCCGAATTACCAAATTTTTGACCAATTAATTCTGGAATTGTATGAACTTGGGATTTCAAAAATATTGGAGCAAAAATCCAACCAAGCATAATTATAAAAATTACTGCCAACCATTCAAAATGCCCAACAGCAATTCCTCTTTCGGCACCAGAACTTGCCAAACCAACTAAATGCTCGCTTGATATATTTGTAGAAAAAATTGAAAATCCTATAACTAACCAGCCCATATTTCTATTTGCCAAAAAGTAATCTTCTGCTGTTGGTTTTTCTCGTTTCGAAAAATACAACCCAATTGCTAATACTATTACAAAGTAAAGTAAAATTATTGCGTTATCATATGTGCTTAGTGAATCTATCAATTTTTCTTATATTTATTTTTACCTACACTATCAGAATTTGTGCCAGTGTTATTATTTTGAAAAATTGATAAAAGCAAAGCAAATTTACCAAGCAGATTAACTTACAAAAGTGATTAATTGTAAAAGATGTGAAATTACATATTTAAAATTACAAATGAGATTGAAGTATTTTTGCTCCAAAATAACTTAGAAATGAGGTTTTTATGTTTTTGATTAGATACAGTTTTTTTTAAAATAAATAATAACTATTTAATAAAGCATGTGTGGAATTTTTAAAGAACAAAAACTAATTTCTAAAAAATATTCGTTTACTTGTGGGCGATTATTATTTTAATAATTAAACTTGACTAAATAATAACTAAGGAAGTAATTCTTTTAATGATTTTGGCAACCAGTTTTTCCATTTGTAAAATGATTGAGAAAATGGCACGGCTGTTATTTGTCCACCAAAACCTAATATACGATAAACCATCATTTCTACGTTTGTAACTTTTATTGAATTCAAAACATCACTATTAACTGAAATTCCATACTTTTTTGCTAAACTAACAGTTTTATCAATATATAAATTTTCTAATTCCTTAAAATACAATCCACTTTTAATCTTTTCTTTAACTTCATCATAAGTTCTATTTGCACTATCAGGATTTTCGGAAATAATCTTATTATAATAATCCTTTGCTTGCATTTCATCTGTTTCCACTGAATCTAAATATGTGTATCTAAAATAGCTTGCTAAAAAGCTCTCTTTCCAAATTTTCAATTCGTTTTGTATTTCTGATGAATTCTGCAATCCTCGCGAAAAGCCTTCTCGGAAAATAATCTCGTCAAATATATAAGCTTTTATGTTGGCGCTTAGTGCTTCAGAAATATCCCATTTGCTCATTTTGTTTGTAATTAAACCATTAAGCTCTAAATTGGTGAGATATTTTTCTAAACTAATGGGTGCTAATTCAAATTTTATTAAATCAGTAGCTAAAATTTCTTTTGAATAACTATTTTTAACTTTTCGTATTTGATATTCATCCAGTTGGTATTTTTTTGTGTTTTTGTTATAAAGCGATTCATATTTGTCTGCAAATAGGTTAAAAATATTATCAACCAAACTTCTAAAAAGTTGTCTATCAGTATTTACTACTATTCCCTTTACATATTTATTGAAGAATTCGTTATAAAATACTTTTGCTTTTCTGTCAAAAATAGTCTCTTCAACTTTTTTTCTGTTTGCGCTAATTTGGCTCTCTGTTGTTGCCTGATTAAACTCAATATTTTTTAATATATAAATAACCCAACCTACATTTGCTGGAATTGGTTTCGAAAATTGATTTAGCTTAAGTGAAAATATTTCCGTTTCAATCTCCTCATCCATTTGTCCATAAATTACTGGAATTCCATCTTTTTGTTCATTTTTCTCAATTCTCCCTTGTAAAACAGAATCAATTTTTTCCCCAGACAGCAAAAGATTATATAATGAGTCAATTTCACTTTCCCTTTTTGAAAAGATGAAGTTTACAATTCTTTTTTCATTAGCCTTTGGTAAATCTTCTGCAATTTCGCTTTCATCAACTACAACTTTACTTTCAATTTCTATTTTGTAAAGTTTATCCTTAATTAATTTTCGTTCAATATTTTTAACTGAATTATAAACATAAGGAATTGTATCCATTGACATAGATTTTGCTTCAAGTGCCCATAATTTTTCAGCCATTATTGAATACAAAAATTCCACTTTACTGCTATCTAAATCTGATTTTATTTTTGGTGTAAATTCAAATCTTTTTTTTAATTCTAAAGCAGATATTTCTTCATTTCCAACTTTAGCAAGAAATTTTTCTTGTGCAAAAACTAATGCAGTTGGAATTAAAATAACTAATAATATTATGTAAAATTTATTTTTCATAGTACAATATTACATTTTTTGACTGAAAAATGTTCCCCTATTTTGAGAGAGCAAATTAAGTTTTATAAATAATTTAAATCAAATTTGAAATTATTAGAGATAATGTTGGAAACAGCAATATTTTCACTGTTTCCAACATTATTAAAATCTATCGTAGAATTATCATTTTGTTTGTAGAAACAAACCCATTGGAAATTAATTGATAAAAATAAACACCACTAGAATGATTTGATGCATCAAAGTTTATCTCGTATTTACCAGCATTTTTATTTTCGTTAACAATGGTGGAAACAAAATTTCCTAAAAAATCATAAACCTTTAATGAAACAAATCCATCTTTTGGCAACTCAAATGCAATTTTTGTAGAAGGGTTAAAAGGATTTGGATAATTTTGTCCTAAAAAATAAGTTTTAGGAATTGACAAAATATTATCATTTTTAATATTAGTAATTACCATTCCGCCTTGATTAAAATATGGTTCATATCCTTTTTTTAATGATTCATACACTGGCTTTTGAGTTTGTCTATCCATTGAAATTAGTCCCATACTTTGATATCCGTCTGGATGTTGGTGCGAATACCAATCAAAAATGCACCACCAAGTTGATGCCATTAACATACCATTTGGGTTTAAGGTTCCATTTTCATTTAATGGACTAAAAAATTTAAAGGCTTTAAAAGTTTCATCAAAAACTTCCACTTGGTCGTTTAATGAGCTTCCATTTTCACTTGACCAATATCCAAACTCAGTATCAATAATTGGTTTACCAGGAAAACTATTTTTTGCATTAACCAAAAATAAAAGTGTCCCGTTATAATATGTGCTTCCATGAAAAATTCCAAAATAGAGAGTCCACCCAGCAACATCCAAAGGTGCTTGTGTTGCATCGGCATAACCTGGTTTATCGCCAGCAGAAGATTGGCTTATTAGTCTAAAATCGTTATAATTTGTGGAAATATCATCTTTTATTAATTGATTATAAATTAATCTGTTATCGGTTTCCTTACACTCATTTGAAGTACTCCACATTATTATTGAAGGACGATTATATCCTTTAAAAACCATTTCTCGAAACATTTGCTGATGAATATGCCTTTCGTTATTTTGAATTAACCATGGCTCCTCAGTATCAAACCACCAAACTGGAATTTCTTCCATTACTGCAATACCCACTCTATCACTAATTAAATATGTGTAAAGATTGTTTGGATAGTGGCCTGTTCTTAAAAAATTTACATTTGCTTCTTTAACCTTGTTTAAGTCAGAAAAAATAATTTCTTTTGGAACTGACCTCCCATAATCGGGATGATCTTCGTGCCGTGCTGTACCAGTAAAAAACACTACATGTTTATTTAGCATTACTTTATCACCACTGGTTTCAATAACACGTACACCAAATTGAGTGAAAAGTTCATCAACCACAATATCATTTGAAATAACTGAAACTTTCAAAACATATAAATTAGGATTGGCAGGCGACCATAAATTTGGGTTAATAATTTGAAACTGAGATTCCAACGCAACTACCGAATCAGCCATAATTGTTATATTTTGTGATGAAATTCCACTAATTGCAGCTTCGCTTCCTATCAAATCGCCAGCAAACTCCGATTGAATATTTAACTCATTTACCTCGGCATTAAAAACCGAATAATTAACGGTAATATTCTCATAAAGATTTGTTCTATTGGATAGAACAACTTTTGTTAAAATA
>PCUD01000092.1:0-30271 GCA_002786785.1 Ignavibacteriales bacterium CG18_big_fil_WC_8_21_14_2_50_31_20
CAAAAGGGGTAACTTGTTTGCTCGAATATTCTATCGGTAGATTAACCATTTGGGTTACTTTTATTTTTGTTTTAAGTATAACTAATATAATAATTTACTGAACTTTTTTGAATCCTATTGCATAAGGCAGGTTTAATTCCAATAAGCTTAATCGGTTTTATATTAATCCTTTATTATTTAAAAATGATTTTTTCAAAAAAAGAGAAAAGTTTTTAATGAGAATTTGGAATTTTAAAAATTACTAATAATTTTACTTTCTAAAATGAATTAAACTAAACCAATTGTTTTTATCAGTAAGTACTTTTTCAACTTTTAGCTTCGCCCAAAATCCGAATTTTTCAATGCTTTCTTTAGTAAATTTATGCGAATTTTCTGTGTGAATTGTTTCACCTTTTCTAATAAAAATTTTATCAGAAAGGTTTTTTGTTTTAATAATCATATCTTTTTTTGCCTTTAAATGCATTTCAATTCGCTCTTTGTCTTTATTATAAAAGGCAAGATGTTCAAACTCGTTGGCATTAAAATTTAAACCAACTAATTTATTAACCACATTTAAAATATTTTTGTTAAACTGTGCCGTAATATTTTTTTCATCATTATAAGCTTTTACTAAAACATTTAAATCTTTAACCATATCCATTCCAAGCAAGAGACTATCACCTTTTCCCATTTCAGAGCCTAAAAGTTTCAAAAATTCTTTAGTTTCAGAAATGGTCATATTGCCAATCGTGCTACCAAAAAAACAGAAAAGTCTATTATTCGATTTAGGCACCCAGCTTTTTTGATGAATAAAATCGGCAACAATTCCTCTAATACTAATTGATGAAAATTCTGATGCCAATATTTTGGATGATTTTTCAATTGCAGATTGACTGATATCAATAGGGTAATATTTAATTGATGATAATTTTTCTTTTGGAATTTGATTTATTAGTAATCTAATTTTTGAAGCATCGCCACTACCAAGTTCAATTAGTGACAAATTCGAATAATCAAGATTTAGCTTTGACGCAATGGTTACCAAAATCCCTTTTTCTGTTTTAGTAGGATAATATTCATCAAGTTCCGTAATCTCTTCAAAAAGTTCAGAACCCCTTTCATCATAAAAATATTTAGGTGAAATGTATTTAGGAATTGCTTTAAGACCAGTATAAATCTCACTTTCTACTTTTTCAATTCCAAGCTTAGGTAAATGATTTTCGAGATTACCATTAGTATTTTCTATAATTAGTTCTTTTGTAAAATTCATTTTTCTTTTTAAGGTTAATTCTATTAGCTTAAAATTTCAACACCTTTCCAAAATGCGATATAATTCTTTATTTCTTTTGCTGCCGTTTTTGGATTTGGATAATACCAAGCCGCATTTGGATTCGTTTTTCCATCAACAATAATGTTGAAATATGAAGCTTCTCCCTTCCATGGGCAGGTTGTGTGATTATCACTATTTTCAAGGTATTCTTTGTTTGCTGAATCGGCTGGAAAATAGCGATTGTTTTCGATACCAATTGTTTTATTGCTTTCTGCAATTATTTTTCCGTTCCATATAGCTTTCATTTTTTATTCCTTAATTAAATTATTAAACTTTGTTTGGTATTCCTGTTTCATAAGGATTGTCTGGATCGTTACTCCACTCAAACCAACCACCATCAAAAACTGAAACTTTAGGATATCCCATAAGCCAGGCATTAAAAAATGCTTCACTTCCACGCCAGCCAGTTCCACAATAAAATGCAAGATGCTTATCCGAAGTTAAGCCAACTTCTTTCCAGTTTGCTTCTATCTCGTGAAACTCACGCGTAGTATTGTCAAGGTTTCTATAATTTTCCATGTGATAAGCATCGGAGCCACAATTACCAAATATAGCACCAGGTATTCTACCTTTCTTTTCAATGTAATTATATCCACTTACTTCTCCAATAAATTCTGGCCAACTTCTAACACAAACTAACTCAGATTTATCAGATTTTAGTATTTCTTTTGCTTCTGGAATATCTACTGCCAATTCTGGTTTTTGTGGAATACTTACTCCAAAGTTTTGGACATGATTCTTGGGTTCATCAATTGTACTAACTTCAAATCCATCATCTTCCCAAGATTGGAATCCTCCGTTTAATACTCGCACATCTTTAACTCCAGCGTACATCATAATAAAAGCACATCTAATTGCGCCAATATCTCCTGCGGCACTTCCAGGAAATTCATCAGCATTGTCTGGATGCATATACTTTCCATACAAAATTACAGTTGTATCTGAAGTTATGCCATGTTCTTCCAACGCTTTTTTTAATTCTTCGGGTGCCCTTCTGTTCCAAGTTTCTGGTGCTTCAAGAGCAAGTGTATCCATATCAATTGCGGTTGGTATATGTCCAGTTAAATAAGCAGTTCTATTTCTATAATGTGCATGCACAATTACTGTTTTACCTCCACTTTGTTCTGGTTGAACTTTACCATCGAGAACTTCTTTTATCCATTGTGGATAAACAAGGTTTTTATAGTTTGCAAGTTTTTCCATAGGAAGTTTTTCATCTGCAACCCACTCTTCAATAAAGTTTCTATAAATTGATATATTATCGAAACCATTTCTCTTAAATGCATTAGCAACTTTTTCAATTTCATTTATGTTATATCCATAAACTACTATTTGATGAGTTGGTTTGATACTCTTTGAACTAATAATCTCAACCCAATCCATATAATTTGTCCATTTAGCAGGCAAAGCTTTTGCGTTTTTAATATGCCCACCTCTAATTTCGTTTTCAAGTTTCCAGCCGTTGTAGGCATCAATTGGGCGGGCATCAATAATTTTTACATTTTCATCTTCTATTAATTTTAGTATTTCAATGGTTGATATTTCAGTATAGTTTGGCATAAACTCCTCAATTGTATTTAAATGTTTTTACTTTTTCTTTAATAGTTAATTTTGTTAACTATAATTTGCATTGAGCAATGTGGTAAACAGTGAATTTAATTTCTGCATAATTTCGTTTTGATTTTCTAATTGGTTAATTTTAATTGCTAAACCCTGCCAACCTTGTGTGTGCCATTCGGCATATTTAGGTAATTCCATTTTTAAAATTTTTTCATCAAATGGATACGCAGTTACATAAAAATATGGTTGGTGAATTCCCGAATCACCTGATGATAATCCAAAATTCATTTGCTCTCGTGAATAATCCCAATTTGATGGTTCCTGCCCATCAACTAATTTTCCAGAAAATAAAAGAAGTGCAAGATCAAAATGATGAGGCCAAAAATTTATATTACTTGCTTCAAATAGTGTAGTACCACGAAACTTTAGAAACAAGAAATAAACTTGACGAAATAAATTCCATAATTTCTCGCTTTCAGATTTATCATAAGTCAAATTTTTATTTGCATAAAACTTAGCGTCTTGCTTCGCTATTTCAATTCCGTAAGAATTCAATTTTTCAACAAAAATATTTGTAAAGTTCAAAATGGTTGATTGTTCAAGACTAATTTCATCTCTAAAATTTTTGTAAAATATTTTCAACTTATGTTCAATTAAGTTAATGTTTAACTCCAAAGCTTCAATTCCACTTTGTGTTTGCATTGGAATAGCGCAAGAAGTAAACCCTTTTGAATAAACTTTTAAGCTGTATTCTTCCCAATTTTTTTGATGAGGAATTATTTTCCCCTTAATTGCACTTACTAATTGTGCAATTAGTTGAATAGAATCTCGAGTATTCGAAAATTTATTATATTCAATTTGGGGTAATAAAATATGTTCCATAATCTTAGGTCCTTCTTAAATTATTTTAACCAACCATGGATTGTTATAATTAATTGCCATTTTTATTTTTATAACTTGCCCGTCGTCATAATCGGAAGCCTTTGCAACTTTGTACCAATTAATGTTTTTGTTCATTACTTCTCCTCAAATATTTTAGACAATTCCGCCATATTTTACTCCACTTAGTTTTGCCATATCTATTTTGAATGTAGTTAAATCGTTTTGATTAAATTGGCTTAGTTTGCTATGCCCACAAGCTCTTGCTAAAACTTTCATAAGTTCGGTGGTTGCTTCAAGATAGTTTTGTAATTGTTTTGCAGATTCATTAATAATTATTCGGGAACGAAGGTCAGCTTTTTGTGTTGCAATTCCAACGGGGCAATTATTTGTATGGCAAGCACGCATGCCCAAACAGCCAATTGCTTGAATTGCAGAATTTGAAATTGCAATTCCATCAGCCCCTAATGCTAAAGCTTTTACAAAATCAGATTCTGTTCTTAAACCACCAGTAATTATAAGTGTTATAGAGGTTGCGTTTATTTTATCCAAATGTTTACGTGCTCGTGCTAATGCAGGAATTGTTGGTACTGAAATATTGTTTTTAAAAATATTAGGTGCTGAACCTGTTCCGCCGCCTCTTCCATCTAAAATAATATAATCCGCAGTAGCTTCAAGTGCGAAGTTAATATCATCTTCAATATGCTGAGCTGATATTTTAAACCCAATTGGAATTCCCCCCGATATTTCTCTTACTTTATTTGCAAAATTTTTATAATCATCTGGGGTTGTTAAATCATCAAACGCAGCGGGACTAATTGCAGGAGTTCCTTCTTCAAGCCCTCTTACTTGAGCAATTTTTCCTTTAACTTTATCGCCTGGCAAATGTCCGCCAGTACCAGTTTTTGCACCTTGACCAGCTTTGAAATGAAATGCTTGAACTTTTTTCACATTTTCAAAATTCCATCCAAATTTAGCTGATGCGAGTTCGTAGAAATACTTTGAATTATTTTGTTGCTCTTCGGGAAGCATACCACCTTCGCCCGAACAAATTCCGGTACCACTTAATTCGGCACCAATGGCAAGTGCAACTTTTGCTTCTTCGCTTAAAGCCCCAAAACTCATATCGCTTACAAAAATTGGAATTTTAAGCTTTAGTGGTTTTTTAGCATTTGGTCCAATAACTAATTCAGTTAATACTTCCTCGTTATCTAGCAAAGGTTTGCGGGCTAATTGAGCAGTTAGAACCTGAATGTCATCCCATTTTGGTAACTCTGTAATTGGAACTCCCATAGCAGAGGTAACTCCGTGTTTACCAATTCCTTTAATGCCTTGTTTAGCCAATTTTTGGATATAGCTATTGTTTGGTTCTTCTGGAGTTCCGTGAATATCAGCATATAAGCCAAGATATTTTTTTCTATTATATGGTTGTGGATTTTCTTTTTCCCAGACAGTAATTTCATTTTCATCAACTAAAACAGCGTTATTTTCTTTGTCAATCCACGCAGAAAATTCATGTAATTTTTCTTTGTTGTTATATTCACTATTTCCAGTATCGAGGCGGTAATCCCAAAAATGTAACCCGCAAATAAGATTATTTCCAGAAACAAAACCATCCGAAAGGAGAGCACCACGATGCAGACATCTTCCGTAGAGTACAGAAACATTTCTATCATACTTAATAATTACTAAATCGACATTTGCGACAAGCGCATAAGCTGGGATTCTATCTTTTAGTTCACTTAGTGTAGCAACTTTAACTTTTTTAGTTATGCTATTAGTCATATTAAATCCCATATAAATGATAAATTTCTAAATAAGATAATTAATTAAATATACTTTTATTATATTTTTTTGAAAGATATAACTTCATAATCTCTATCCTCAAACGGTTCACGGTAGTTTTTGTTAACATAATCCGCAATCCATTTATCTCTTTCAATATATAATTGTTTTATTTCTTCGTTATATGCTATAAAAATACTATTTACAAAATCAACAACTCTTGAGTCACCATAAAGAGATGTATCAACAAAATAATTTTCAGATAGTTTATTTAGCACATCACTTTTAACATATTTATCACCAGTAACCCATCGGTTTACTGTTGCTAACCCAATTGGCTCACCATCTTTGTTCATGGAAATTAAAATTAAATGAACAAGTTCACCATCTTCATCTTTCATAAATGTATGAAAATGTCCATATTCACCTTTGCGATGTATGTGAAAAAATAATTGAGAACCAGTTTTTGTGTCTTTAATTCCACCATCTTGTGGATAATGCGTGTAAGGATCATACGCATACTTTTTTCCATTCATCACTTTTATTACAAGATTGGAACTTTCTTTTTTTAATTCTGAAATAATTTGAACTATTTTTGCTTTAAATTTATTGAAGTCGTTTAGGAAAGAATTGGCTTTAAATTTTGTTGATGCAATTAAACCGAAGTATAATAATGCACTTGTTTTTAAAAAATGTCTTCTTTCCATAATCCCACTCTTTATTTATAACAAATGTACGGAGCGATTTAAAAAAAACTCCGCACATTTTAGATGTGTTTTTTAAAATTATTTTTTGGGAGCACAAGGGTTACAAGGATTGCTTTTCATTTCTTCTTTCTTCATTGAACATGGATTACAAGGATTCGCTTTCATTTCATGCTTTTTCATTGAACATGGATTACATGCTCCTTCTTTTTTATCTGGACCACATGCTCCACAAGGATTTGAACTTCCGTTAGCATCGCTTGCGACAAAATTAACATTAATCTTAACTTCCTCATTAACCTTTCCTAGTACCATTGATGGAATGTTTACTCCATAATCCGAAAGCTTTATTGAAAACTCTGAGTTAGCTACTAAAAGATTGCCAGGAGCTTTTGCCTTTGTTTTTTCGCTTTCTTTGAAATAAATTAAAGTTGCTGGAACTTCAATATCTTTGGTTACTCCATGAACGCTAAATTTTCCAACCAATGTTATACTAACTTTTTCCGCATCATTCAATTTATTAGAAGAAGCATTTTTGATACCTGTTAAATGAAACTCTGCAGTAGGATATTTTTTAGCATTTAACCAGTTTTCGCTTATTAAATGCTCATCTCTAAGATCAATTCCTGTTTTAATATTATTAATCGCAACTTTTACTTTTCCCATTGCGCTTGCTGTTAAATCGTTTACATTCAACATTATTGTTGCATCTATTCCACTTGATAGACCAACAATTTTTTCAAATGGAGCATCCGAAATAAACGAAGCTTGATTTCTTCCATCTTTTGAATCAACTGTGAATGTTTGTGCAAATATATTCAAACCAAATACTAAAGTTAATAATACTGATAGTTTTGCTATTTTTTTCATTTTTTGTTCCTATTTGTTTATTGATAATAAATAAAGTGTTATTAAATTTCTAACACTAAAATATGATGGGAATTATTTTTATTTTGTCAAGTATTAGACAAATAATCAATTTGCTAAAAAATGAAAAATTGTAGACAATAAAATTATTTTTACTTTGTTTTGTTTGCAATTAATCTAGCACTTCTATTAAAAGTGAAATAGTTAAATGCCCATTGTGTGGCAACCAAAATTCTATTTTCAAAACCAACTAAATATAATAAATGAACAAAAAGCCAAATTAACCATGCTAATAATCCTGAAAATTTTATCTTTCCACGAAATGCTACTGCTGCTTTTCTACCAATAACTGACAAGTTACCTTTATCCAAATACTTAAATATCTTGTTTGCTTCTCCGTTTATTGTATTCAAAATATAATTGGCAACATATTTTCCCTGCTGAACCGCAACTGGAGCAACCCCAGGAAGTAACCTATTCTTATTATCTGCAAAGTTAGCGTTATCTCCAATAACAAAAACTTCGGGATTATTTTGAATTGAGCAATATTGATTTACAATTATTCTTTCTGATTTATCCAATTTAAGATTGTTTTTTTCAGCTATCTTTTTTGAAAGTGGTTCAGCCTTTACGCCTGCCGCCCAAATTATTGTTTTAGTTAAAATTTTTAATTGAGTTGAATCGGTTTTTAGGTTAATTACATTTTCACTTATATTAGTGACTAAGTGATTTGTTAATATTTTTACTCCAAGTTCTTTTAAGTTTTCTTCTGCTTTAAATGATAACGATTCGGGATACATTGGTAAAATACGATTACCACCTTCTATCAAAATAATTTGAGATTGAGCGGGGTCTATATTTCGAAAATCGCAATGAAGTGTGTGTTTAGCTAATTCGCCAATTGCGCCTGCCATTTCAATTCCAGCAGGGCCACCGCCAATAATTGCGAACGTAAGCAATTCTTGTTTTTTATCTACATCTGTTTCTAATTCAGCTTTTTCAAATGCCGTCAATATTTTATTTCTTATTGTAGTTGCATCTTCAATAGTTTTAAGTCCAGTAGTATATTGCTCCCAATTGTTATTTCCGTAATAATGGCTTTTTGAGCCAGTAGCAATAATCAAATAATCGTAACTAATTTCTTTATCTTCAATCATTACACTTTTTTGATTGAAATCAACATCTTCCACAACTCCCTGAATAATATTTACATTTTCTTTATTCTTAAAAATTGCTCGCAAAGGAAACGAAATATCTGCAGGCGATAAAGCACCGCTTGCAACTTGATAAAGCAACGGCTGGAATAAATGGAAATTCCTTTTGTCGATTAAAGTTACTTTTACCTCTGACTTACTCAATTTCATTGCTGCATTTAATCCAGCAAATCCACCACCAATTATTACAACATGTTTCGTTTTCATCTTAATTATTCTTCTAGATCATTTAATTTTTATATAATTATAATATCATATTATTAAATTAGCTCTTACACTAATATACAATGTGATTAGCTTCAATTTTAATTTAACAAAATAAATTATGCCAATGCAATTTTGCGTGTATAATATTTTTTATTATGAGAATGTATCTTTAGTTTTTTTTATCTCTTTGAAACCAAATAGTTACTATAGTAAACAGAGCTACTATCCCACTAAATCCAATGGTATAATCTAATCCTAATATAAATTGTTCTTTCCACTCTTTAGTAACAATACCTAAAAGTTCATCTGTCTTTTCAATAAGAACTTCCGTTTTAGTAAAAATTTCAAATCCATATCCCAACCAAGCTATAAATGCTACAACAATAAATAACAGACCAGTCACTAAAGATTTTTTTTGTTTTGTATTCAGTTTCATAATATCTACCTTTAATTATTTTATGTCATATTTGCACATTTGGTTAATTTAATTATAACCATTTAACAATGCGGCTAAAGCATATTGAATTTTTAACTAAATTTATATTTAATAAGTTTAACTTACTGTCGGTCATTTTACATATTTGCCATTATTAATTATTCGAGGAAAATTATATTGCTTATTCGTAAATATTTTTTTTTGTATAATTATGTTATAATTAATAATTTTATAAAGACTTTTCTTGGATTAAAGAATAACAAAACGATTTAATATCATTAAAGTAAAAATTATGCTAATCGGATTGAACAGAATATTCTAAATGCTGATTGATGAGTTTAGAACATTTAGCCATTAGCAATATTAACTAACTTAGTTTAAGGTAAAATTATTAAATCCCCTCAAATAATATTATTTTTTTTTCAATTTTACTATTACAGTGTATGGATAATAGAACATATTTAAATGGTAATTTTGACCAAAATAATTCTACTGCAGTTAAGTTGAATTATCAACTCAAAGAAATTTCAGGTATTGCTTTTTCTGAAAAGGGAAACCTTTTTGCTCACAATGATGAAATTGGTATAGTTTATCAAATTGATGCTTATTCCGGAAAAATTATTAAAGCATTTCAGCTTGGCAAATTGGTATTGGAAACTGATTTTGAGGATTTAGCAATTGCAAATAACAAATTCTATTTAATTACAAGTAATGGAAAACTATATGAGTTTATAGAGGGAAACGATGATGATAAAGTCTATTTTAAAGAAATAGACTTAGACTTTCCATCTAAAAATGAAATTGAAGGACTTTGTTATGATGTTACAACAAATGCACTAATAATTGCCTGCAAAAATTCTTCTGGAAAAAATTACAAGGACCAAAGACCAATTTATACATTTAATTTATCTACAAATAAATTGGATATAAATCCCCGTTTTTTAATTTCATTAATTGAGCTAAATAATAAATTTGGAATTAAAGACTTTTTTCCTTCCGCAATTGCACTTGAGCCTAAAACCGGTAATTTTTTCATTTTATCATCAAAAGGAAAACCTGCTATTGTGGAAATTGATTCAGTGGGAACAATAGTAGATGCAAATACTTTAAGTAAAAAGGCACATCCCCAACCCGAGGGATTAGCTTTTAACAATAATGGAGATATGATAATTAGTGATGAAGCAGATGGTAATTTTGCCACTTTAACTATTTATAAATATAGAAAGAAATAACAGAATGTTTTTCAAATGAACCATACTAAACAAATATTTTTAATATTAATTATAGTTTTAACCATTTGGGGTCATTCTCAAACTTTTGTGGATAAAAAGGAAATTGTGATTGAAGCTGGAAGTATGTAAAAAGCTGTGGATTTCACAAATTCTATTTAGAAATACTGGTGCGATGTTAGGTTTTAAAAATATTACCTTTGCCCATAAATTCACTTTTATATTTACTTAAGTTTACACAAATTGTAATTTACATATATTATTTATCTAAGTTTATTATTAAAAAGTTAAAACTTTTTAACAATATATGACACTTTGGTTTTTTTATTCATATATTATTAAAATAAGTCTGTAAATTAAATTACGAGGAAGCTTTGGCAGAAAAATCGAAACTTTGGTATTTAGAAAACTTCAATCTCTTTGAAAGTCTTAAAGAAGAGAGCCTGATGGAATTAAATAAAATATCCTCAATGAGCGAAGTTAATAAGCAACAACCAATCTATTTTGCCAATGAACCTTCTAAATCAATCTTTTTTCTAAAAACTGGACGAGTAAAAATAGCTAAATATCTTGCTGATGGAAGTGAAAAAACTCTTTCCATTATAAATCCAGGCGAAATATTTGGCGAAATGGCATATTTGGACGAAGGTCAACGCACAGATTATGCAATGACAATTGAGCCATCAATGATTTGTGCAATTAATAAAGAAGATTTGGCTACCTTTGTAGCAAATAACCCAACTTTAAATATTAAGCTCACTAAAATTTTTGGCTTAAAATTGCGAAACTTTACAGAAAGAGTTGAAGATTTAATATTCAAAGATGCCGATCAAAGGGTAATTTCATTTTTGATGCGGTATGCAGAAAAAAATGGCAAAAAAATTGGCGATCAAATTTTTGTAAAGCCTTTCTTAAAACATCAATATATTGGCGAGCTTACTGCATGTTCACGCCAAACGGTTAATTATGTATTAACTAATCTTAGAGAAAAAGGGATTATTGATTTTGATAGAAAACGGCTTACAATTAATAAAATTGAGGAATTAAGAAAGTTGGTTTCGTAGATTTTGTCATTTAATTGACAAAGTTAATTTAGAATTATAACTACTTTTGCTCTAAAAAATATGAATTTAACTTTAGTTGTATCCAGTAATTGTATTGCTTGCCGAAGAATTGAAAACCAACTCAAAAACATAAAAATCATGTATCCTCAAATTAGTTTGAATGTCGTTAATATAAATAAATTAAGAAATAGGCACATCTCAATTACTCCAGCTATTCTTGTTGAAGATGAGTTGTTTTCTTATGGTGAGTTTGACGAGAACAAATTAATATTAAAAATTAAGTAAAGATATTTTATGCCTTTCATGAAAATTATTAATAAAAATGTTGCTGATGGTAATTAAAAGTAGTTTATGAAAACATTTCAAAATCGGGTGGGAAATTTTCGAACATAGTGAAAATTCATTGTTGGAACAACGATTAAATGGTTAAACACATGGATTTATATAAATCTATTATGTTTGTGGAATCTAAACTCCTGAAAGTAAAATTTTAAATTTAGAAAGGCTTTCTAAAAAATTAATTTTAGAAAGCCCTTTTGGGATTATTGTTTTTTGTAATTCTTATTTCAGCAAAATCATTTTCTTTGTGCTAGTAAAACTACCGCTTGATATTTTGTAAAAGTAAACCCCTGAAGTTAATTGTGCTGCGTCAAATTTCACTTCGTAGTTGCCGGGTGTTTGCCCTTTGCTAACAAGAGTTGAAATTTCACGTCCGAGAATGTCGTAAACTATTAGTCTCGTATTCCTATGGTGAGTGGCATTCATCGTACCTGCAACAGCAGGAATTGAATATTTTATTGTTGTAGTTGGATTAAATGGATTAGGATAATTTTGTTCTAATGCAAATTCTGTTGGGATATTTTTTCCATTTATTCCCGTAATATTTGCAATTCCTACTTTGGCAGTTGTGCCATAATATTCAAATTTACCATCTGTGTCTATTTGTTTTAAACGGTATTCTAATGAATCTGCTGTTACATCTGTTAAATCATCTACAAAAGTATATTCTTTGGGAGAGTTGCTGTTACCATGTCCCTCAACAAAGCCAATTGCTTCCCATTCAGTAAGCTGATCGCTGCTTGCGGGAACAACTGACCGCTCAATCTCAAAGCCATAATTGTTAACTTCTGTGGCGGTTTGCCAATTGAGTACTACTGATTTTTCAGAAATATTTGCTGAAAAAGAAGTTAGCTCTACTGGTAATGGGTTGGCTAAATTTTCATCGGCTCCCATATATGGGAAAGTTGCATCTCGTGTTTCACCATCAATATCGGTAGTAATTCCGCCGATTGGTGTACCAATTAAATCAACATCTCCAAGAGATGACCCAGATAAATGCAAATCGCTTGCTGATGTAAATGAAACCGATTTTGAAACTGAATGAGTCCCGAATGAAGAAACGGCTTGCCAATCAGATAATGAACTGCAAAATCCTCCCTCAGTATCTGCATAACCTGTTTTTGAATTTGTGGTACCTGAACGATAAATATTGTTATAATCTGAAGCATCACCATCTGGTTCGGAATTAGTGTTCTCATAATATATTCCAACTGCTTGAAAATCATCCTCATCTATAAATATGATATTGTTTTCAAGGCTAAACACCATTGAACTACTCAAGTTTATTCCTCGATAAGGAGCAAATGCAGCCATATTAGCATTTGAACTTAGGTTTGTCATATAGAGCGTATTAAACCTAATGCTTGCATCTTTGCTACTTACATCGACAAGATGAAGATTATTTCCCGAACCAGAAACGATTGGTTTTGCGATACCATAAATCATATTATTATAAATAGTTGAACTACCACCAATCCCATAATTCCCAGTTATTTTAATAACGTTTTCATTACGATTAGTATTACCCATGGACGAAAACAATTTGAATAGGTTTGAATGAATAATTATATCAGCATTGTCGAGTCTTGATTCTACTTTAATACCATAGATATTTGCAGAGCTACTTGAACTTGAAATAGAAAAAGTGTTATTGAATATTTCTGCGTCTGTAAAGTCACTTAGATAAATTCCTCCGCCTTGGCACGTGAAATTAGAATTTCTTACAACAATATTATCAGGGAAATCTCCCAAATACGAATAACCGTTAAACCCGCCAAGAAGCGCTCCTATACCCCAGGTTGTACGATAAAGGTTAGCCGTAACTACACAGTTATCCATAGTAAAATAATCTGGTGCATATTGATTACCGGAACCATCCTTATATGTAATAAGAGCTATGGCAAAATGATCGCTTGAAAGGAAAGTTCCTTCAGAAAAATCTATTACCAAATCACTTAATGTAAAATTTTCAGAATTACCTACTACCGAGATTGGGTAATTCAATGCTAAATTTGAAGCCCCCGATTTTCTAATTGTTAATCTACTTGTTGAACCGCCTGATGGAAGCCCGCTTATGGTAATATTATTCGTTGGAATAAGGTTATTATAATTTGTTAATATGGTTGTGCCAATAACAAAGGCACCCAAAGGAGCATTCCCTACCTCCGGCCCATTAGCTGAAGTTTGTGTAAAGGTTATCGTTCTTTCAACATCTGCACTTGGTCTAAACGTTATTGGAAAACCTGAAGTATTAACACCTAATGCAACATTATTTGGTTCTGTTAAATCGCTTGTTATTTCAAAAATAACTTCGCCACTTATAGAACCTGCTGCATTTAGAGCATCGCATGCTGCTTTTAATGATGTATAATTCTCTCCTCCGGCAGTTCCGATAGTATAAGTTCCTCCGGTGAATTGAGCTAATAAAATTTTAGAAAATAGAAAGATGTAAAGTAGAAATATATTTCTCATAATGTTTTCCTCAACTTTTTATTAATTGTTGAGTAAAAATCATGTATTAATTATATTTCATCAATCCCACTTTAGTGGGGGGTATTGAATCAAAGTGATATTAAACACATGTGAGAAACACTAGCCAGCTAATTTTGCTTGCGTTTATATTTCGCCGCGCATAGATTTTGTAATAACTTCCGCTTTTGAGTTGACATACAGTTTTCGGTAAATATTTTTTGTGTGGGATTTTATTGTATCCAAAGTATTTCCAAGATTTGCAGCTATCATTTTAAAACTTTGTCCATCTACCATTCCAGCTACTATTTGTTTTTCCTTATCGGTAAGGGGACTTTCAATTTTGCTTTTTGGTTTTTCAAAAAACCGAACAATCTTTCTTGCTATGTTTGGTGAAAGCGGAGTTCCGCCTTTACTTGTATCAATTATTGCTTCTTTTATTTTTGCTAAAGGTGTGTTTTTAATTAAGTATCCCACCGCACCGGATTGCATTGCTTGGAATATTCTTTCTGCATCGTCAAAAACCGTAAGCATAATTATATTTATTTCAGGATATTTTTCCTTTATAAGATTAATTGCTCCCAACCCAGATAATCCAGGAAGACCAATGTCTAATAAAATTACATCAAGCGGGTAATCTATTTTTTTGTGAGCAAAAAACTCCTCTACCGAAACGGCAGATATTTCACAAAAAAATTCCGGCTGTGAAGAAATAAATTGAAACAATGGTTCTCTTATAGCTTTTATATCTTCTATTATTGCTACTGAAATCATAGTGAAAAATATTCATCATTTTACTAATAAGAAATCCCACAAAAGTGGGGTTATTTAATAGGTACTTCTAAATTTATTGTTAAACCATTCTTGCTAACAAATTCAATTTTTCCGTTTATACTTTTTGCCCTATAAATTATATTTTTAATTCCATTGCCAGAATGTGTCAATTCAGATGGCAACCCTTTTCCATTATCGGAAATACATAATTTTATGCTTCTGTCTGACTGGACGAAAGATATTTTTATAAGATTACACCCTGAATATTTAACAGAATTGTTTACCGATTCTTTTGCAATTAAATAAATATTTTGTCGCAGATTTACATTTAGTTTTTTATATGGATTTTGTAATTCGGTTTCTATTTTTGTTAATATTTCTTTACTTGAAGAAAGTAGATTTACAGTATTTTTTATTCTTTCAACAAGACTTTCAAGCCTATCATTACGCGAATCAATTGACCAAATAACATCATTCATTGCGCTTATCATTTCACCACTTTTGATTCTTATAAATTCACTTTTCGATTTTATCTTTTGAATATCTGCTTCATAGTTAATCATATCGGCATTAATGGCTATTTGAGAAAGCGATGAGCCAACCTCGTCGTGCAAATCGCTTGCAATTTTTAGACGGAGTTTTTCCATTTCCAATTTCTTATGCTGTCTTAAATAGTGAAAGCGATAAATTACAAATCCTATAATAAATACAAGAAATGAATAGAACCAAAAGGTGTTATAAAATGGTGGTGAAATAATAATTGCAATGCTCTTTACGTTTGTGCTCCACACGCCATCACTATTGCTGCCGTTCAATTCTAACAAATATTTATTAGTAGCCAAGTTTGCAAAATTTACGGTATGTTCCGTTCCAAGGTGAACCCAATCTGAATTTCCCGGAGTTAATTTATACCTATATCTATTTTTTCCTGGCAAAGTAAAATCGAGTGAAGAAAAATCAATCCTAATAAAATTTTCTCTGTAAGATAACTCTAATCTAGAATCGGCAAGATTGCTGAGTGATTGATCTTCATCCATTATATTGAGTTTTGATATCTCTATTGGAGGATTAAATTTACTAGTGGCAAATTTAGCGGGATCAATCATTTCAATTCCCTTAATATTCCCGGCATAGATTATTTCGTGTTCATCTTTATAAATAGCTCCCTGAACAAATTCATTTGAAAGAAGCCCATCAACAGCAAAATAATTTGCAAAAAGGGAACTGTTGGGGTCAAACTTAGAAATTCCATTATTTGTAATTATCCACAAATTGCCAAATTTGTCCTGCTCAATTCCAAGAACCGTGTTATTGCATAATCCATTTTTTTCTGTAAATAGTTTTGCTTGGTTATTTTCAAAATGGTACATAATTAGTCCGCGTCCTCTTGTTCCAATCCATAAGATATCGTCCCTTTTTTTATATAATGCAGTTATTTGTTGATTCTCAATCAATTCATTTTTCAATTTTTCAAATGTTCCATTTTTTATATCGTGGACGAATATTCCTTCACCGTGTGTACCAATCAATATTTTTCCCGGCACTATCTCAAGTAACGCTCTTGTGTCGTATTTAAAAACAGAATCCGAATAAAATTCACTAGCAACATTTTGTGATTCTTGAATATTACAAAGTCCTTGTAAAGTGCCAACCCAAATATTTTTGTAAGAATCAATAAGCATACATTTAACAAAATCATTCGGGAGTTTATCGTTATTTGAAGTGTTATAGTTTATAAATGTGTTCTTTTCATTATTATACTTGGAAACACCGTTGCCATCGGTGCCAAGCCAGTATGAAGTACTATTTTCGATTACAATATCAGTAATATAATTTGAAGCAATATTAGAATTATTTTCAGTAAAATATTTTGCCTCTTCTGTAGACATGTTTATTTTATTTAGTCCACCGCCATAAGTTCCCACTAAATATTCATCTTTATTTGTTTTTTCAATGCAAAAAACTATTGGGTTGTTTAAAGTCTGTCTGCTTGAAGTAGTTGAGATATGTTCAAAACTGGAATTTTTATACTGAAGGAAATTTAAACCACCGCCAAAAGTACCAATCCAATACCCACCAGAACTATTTTTGCAGAAACTCCAAACTCCATTATTAGTAAGCCCTTTCGGGTTTTTTATATCTAATTTAATGTGTGTTAAATTTTTTCGGGAACTATCAACAATAAACATCCCCTGTGTATCGGTTCCAATGAAAATTTTTTCTTCATCTGTTTCATAAATTGCTGTCACGTTTTTATCAATTTCGGAATCAAAAAATTTCCGAAAAATAATTTTACCACTTGCATTATAGCTGTTATAATCAAAAACATTGACTCCACCACCGAAAGTGATAACCCAATAAATTCCCCTTCTGTCTTTGATTATTTTCCAGACATTATTGCTTGAAAGACTGCCATTATCCAATTTTGAGTGTGCATATAAAAAACTTTTTTGGGTTTCTGTATTAAATAACACAAGACCTATACCATAGCACGCAAGCCATAATTCATTTTCGGAATAGGGATAAATATTTCTGATATTTTTATACGGCAAAGCAGGGTTAGTGCCAATTGAATAATTTGTCCACTTATTTTTAGCTGGATTAAAGCTATTCAATCCATTTTTAGTTCCAATCCAAAAAACACCTTTGTTGTCTTCGAATATAGCTCTAACATCATCTCCGTTTATTGAATTCGAGTTTTTTTCAGAATGGACATAGTGAATGAATTTTTCATTTTTGTAATCGTAAAAATTCAGTCCACCTCCGTATGTTCCAATCCACAAATTATTTTTGGAATCCTCAACTATTGTCCAGATATGATTATGAGAAATTGAAGTTGAATCTTCTGCATCAGGTTTAAACACTTTAAAATGATATCCGTCAAATTTATTTAAACCATCTTGCGTACCCGCCCACACAAATCCTTTTGAGTCTTGAATTACACAATTTACTACACTCTGCGATAGCCCTTCTCTTGAGCTGTATTCTCTAATTTCTAAATTACTATCTTGAGCTATTAGAATATTTACGAGCATAAAAAAAGCAAAAAGTATTTTAAAGTTCTTCATTTAATTTTTTATTTTAATTTACAAAAAATCCACGATAAAAATACAACATATCCTTAATAATCATAAAGAAATCTGTTAATTCAATTATAAAAACAACCAATTATAGTTTAAAGATAATTTGATGGGGTACTTTTGGGGAAATTTGTTTGCTAACAAGCAATTTTTTTAATTTTACTTTAGCAGATTGAAAAATGCTTAACTAAGAAAAGCTTTCTAAAAAACTAATTTTGGAAAGCCTTTTTTATAATTTTTTGTTTATTGCTTATTTATTTCATTAAAACCATTTTTTTTATGCTTATGAAATTATCGCTAGATATTTTGTAAAAATAAACTCCTGAAGTTAATTGTGTTGCGTCAAATTGCACTTCGTAGTTGCCTGGTTTTTGCTCTTTGTTAACAAGAGTTGCTATTTCACGTCCAAGAATGTCGTAGATTTTTAGTGTAAAAAACCCATTCCCAACCCCTCCCAAGAGGCGAGTTTGTATTGCAGGAATTGAATATTTTATTGTTGTAGTTGGATTAAATGGATTAGGATAATTTTGTTCTAATGCAAATTCTGTTGGAATAGAATTTATATTTTCAATTCCAGTAGATGATGCAACTTGAATTCTTATCGAATTTAAACTAAAAAGCCAATTTTTTATTTCTGATTGATAATCAGTATTTATTTCAAACCGAAGTATTTGTGTTCCAGCTTTTAGTGAAACATCTGTAATTGGAATTGGCTTCCAAGATTGCCAACCCCCCGTACTTAGCACTTGTATTTTATTGCTTATTTCAACATTATTAATTAGAATTTTAAAATTCCCAAAACCCGGAACTGTTGCAACATTAGGAATTATATCATATAATCCATCAGCAGGAACATAAATTGTATACTCAATCCACTCACCTGCTACCATCCAATAAATATCAAAACCTTGATCGTTTGAAGCTTCTAAATCAACACCTTCATCTGGACGATAAGCAATTCCAATATTATTTGCATCCACATCGTGATAGGCAATTCCTTCGCCACCTTTGTCAAAATTTTCAGCTTGTATTAATGCGGGAATTACTGTTGGAGTACCAAAATATGGAGTTCCATTTCCAATTACCGTAATTTTTATACTATCTTTTGTTGAAAGCATTTGTTGATTTGTGACTGTAAGAGTAACATTATATTCACCTAACTCTAAAAACTGATGAGTTACTTTTGCCGAATCCGAAGTTGTGCCATCATCAAAATTCCATTTATAATTTATAGGTGAATTATTTGGGTCAAAACTTCTGATTCCAGAAAAATTAATTGTTAGGGGTAATTTTCCAGAAATTTTATCCGTTACTAAAATTACAACTGGAGCATCTGCATTAGCTGAAGAAGTATTTTCAGATTTCATCATTCGTGGTGGAACATTCATTGAATAACCGTCAGAAAAATTTACCATCCTAGTGTTGAAAGAAGAATTATATGCAATATAGGTCTTTTCCTCGGAGCTGTTTTTAAGCACTGAATACGTTGGAACATCAGCAGTTACTGATATATCTAAGTGTCCCATTTTTTTCAAATTACCAAGCCAATGATATGTGTGCGCCTTTGTTTCTCCATCTTCGGGAGTGTAATTTGGATCGGCAAAAAACAATGATAGCGCTTTTGCTGGGTCAGAAAGTGCTAAGTATTGCCAAATAATATCTTTCCAAGTTGCAGAAGTACCGTTGAGTTCACTTTCAATTTCGTTGTAATTTAATTGAACATAATCCACATTTCTTCCAAGATATAACGAGCCACCATTAAACGGAAGCATATTTATTCCATGAATAAAATCGGGATCTGCACCAAACCAAGTTGAGTGAACACCTTTTCCACCCCAAACCATTCCCAAAGCTTTATAAGGATATGTTGTTGGAAATACTTCATTATCAATATCAAACCAATATTGTTCAATTGCTGAGCGTTCTGTGGTATAAAGGAAAATTCCTAAATCCCGAACCTCTTTTTGATTAGTAATTTCACCCCAAAGAATAACTGCAGTAGCAAAATTCATAGACTCAGAGCTTGATTCTTCATTATTTCCATCACCAAAATCACCATGTCCTGATTCCCAAGAATGTCCAGCATAAGCATCTAAAGCACGAAGGAAAGGAAATTGTTCATCGTTTCTGTCATAATTATTTCCATCTTTAATTAATAAATTAACCATTCCCCCCCAATTATCTTGCGAAGCCCAAATAGAATCATATTGAGCTACAATAGCAGCACCCATAATTGCATATCCAGAATGAAAATTGTGGTCATTTATTTGATTATCCGCTCCAAATTCTGATGGATAGCCCGTTAAAGTTTTCCATTTTGAATTGTAAACGTAACTTTGATTTCCTCCAGCTGTGAACCAACTTTCAAGGCGGATTTTAATTTGTGATAAAAAATAATCGCGTTCTGTAATTGCACCAAGTTGATCAGCAATATTTACAAGATGCGCAAATCGAGCAATCATTTTTCCGTTCCAATAAGTTCCAGCAAAATCACCAGTTTCTGGAAGGGATTCTGTAGCAATTGCTTTAATCATTTCCAAAAGTTCAGTTTTGTTGTAATCACCTTCATCAGGAAGAGCTGGCAGAACTCCCTCAAAAATTAAATCGGTAGTAAATGTATTTCCATATAATATTTTCATCTTTCCAGCAACAGAATTATATTCATAATTTGTAAGTGAGGCGGCTGTGTTTATCCATTGATGTCTATAAAGTGCAGTTAAAGTTTGATTTATATTTTCATTTTTGTCTTCTTTTAACTCTGTTGTATAAGTAAAAGTTGATGTAAGTTTTGCATTCTTTTCATCATATTGCCAATTAACAGTACTTCCCGTTACAAAAGCATAAGCATGCTTACGAAATATTTCAAGCGTATTTGTTTGATTATCGGGGAGCAGTGCAACAGAGAAATAATTATTTCCATTTAAAGACGAAATTAAAGTTGTTGAGCCAGACCATGTTGAACTATCGGGAGCAAAAAGTCCATAATGTTTTCCATCAACTGTCATTCCAACAACACCATTTTGATTATACCAAATATTTGGCGCAGAGGTGCATGTAACAGAAGCGTTTCCCCCAGAAATTGTAAAAAAGGCAAACGGAAGACCGTGACCAAAAGTAGCTTTCATTTTCTGAGCTCCGTCATCCCACAGTGCAGTAACTGTCCAATCGCCATAATCATCAGTTTGAGTTTTTGCAGCATTCAACCCTACAACTCCAACTGTTATTTGCTGAGAAAAAGGAAACAGATAATCTTGTGCCGCAAAAACATGTGTTGGTGTATAACCAACTTGTAATCCACTATTAATTGCTTTAAAATTTAACGGATGTGCATATATTACATTAGAAAACGAATTTCCATAAAAAGGAAAAATTAAACTACTCCAGTAGTCACAAGTTTGAACAGGCTTTTGGAAAGTTGAAGATACTTTTGGAACAGCAATTGCTCCAGATGCTGTTTGTGGACCAACTTCTCCTGAAGGAAGTGTTGTTCCGTAACTTCCTTTTCCAACATTAATTGTCTGAGCGGAAGTAGCAAAATTTATTATTATGACGAGAAAAAGTGAAATTGCAAATGTTTTCATTAAGGTTTCCGATGGCTTAGTTTTAATATAAATTATAACATCAATAATTAAGCCAATTAATGTGTCCTTTAACAATCGAATAATGTACTTTTTAGTGAATTTAAATGTTTACTATTAAAATTGTTATTGAATTGATAATTTAAAGTCTAATGTGTAATAACACGAAAATGATTTATCCCAAATTATGTATTAGAAAAGCACTAATACATAATCGACTAACTCGCTCTAACCGTTTATACAATTCTTCGTTTAACCTTTTGGGTATAAACGCTAAGACCGAGTAAGTCGGGGCAAGTCCTTATCTTAATTGCTTATTTCTTTATTCATAAATATCTCTTTAACTTCTATTGCATTATCCAGGTTTATTAGAATATATGCGTTAAATATTCTAATAAATCTCAAATTTCTCTTTTCTTAACAAATTTTATCTGTTTGAATAAAGCAAAAAGGCTTTCTCAAAAATTAATTTTGGAAAGCCTTTTAAAAAAATTTGTCTATTGCTTTCTTATTTAAGTAGCACCATTTTTTTAGTTTCAACAAAACTTCCATTTTGTAAACGATAGAAATAAATTCCAGAAGTTAAATTACTTGCATCAAACGTTACAGAGTAATTTCCGGAACTTTGTCTTTGATTAACCAAAGTTGCTACTTCACTTCCAAGTATATTATAAACAATTAATTTCACGTTTAACATTTCACTTTTACTATTATTGGGAATAGCATATTTTATTGTTGTAGTTGGATTAAACGGATTTGGATAATTTTGCATTAAATTATATTCAGTAATAATATTTGATTTAATATTTGAAATCTCTGTTGTAATGCCAGCTTCTGGAGTTTCCAATTTTTTTGTTGTGTAAATTCTAAATTCACCAGGAGTCAATTCAATATTCATATTTACATCGGTAACATTTAATGAATCGCCATTAAAGTAATTATACCACATTCCAGTGTTTTGAAATTTTGGCTGCATTGTTAAATTAACAACATTAAAGTTTCCAACAATTGTGGCTTTCATACTTGTGTGAGTTAAATTAATTCTTCTTCCATAAACCCCAGTAGCAACTGACATGCTAACGTTGGTTTCTTTTGCTGTAAATACTACATTTTCATTACGTAGTTTCATTAATGCTGAATAGGTTTTATATAAATTCAATCTATTTGGGTTATTCAAATATTCCCAATGAATTGGTTTTGGATCTGTCCTTCCACTTTCAGTTAATTCCTCGTCATAACCAAGTTCTTCAAATTGCCACATCATTTTAGGACCTGGAATTGTAAAAAAGAAAGCACCAACCAATTTCATTCTGTTTAAAGCTGTATTTAAATCTTTAATATTATAACTACCGCTTTCTCTACCCCAAGTTAAGTTTTTATACATTAACCACTGTTCATCATGGCTTTCCATATAAGAAACTAAATTAGGTTCGTTCCAACCACGATTTTTATAATACCCCCAATCCAAACTACTATTATCATCAATCCAACCCATTGCAGATTGAGCATAGCTATTATTCATATTTCCCCAAAGCATCATTCCATAATTTGCAAGAATTGTTTCTTCGGAATTATCAGCAAAATGCTCAAGTATAAAATACAGATCGGGGTCTAATGTTTTTGTATAATCAAAATAATCTTTTAAAATAGCAATTCTGGAATCATCTTTTTGTCCCCACTGACCAACGTTTCCGAGAGTATTATTTTGAGTAAATCCCTTTGACAAATCAAATCGGAATCCATCTACTTTATATTCTGTAATCCAATGGTGAAGAACTCGTTTAATTAATTCTCTACTATATGTTGATTCGTGGTTCATATCATATCCAACATTATAATCGTGCTTTGGAGTAACATTATACCAATAGTTTTCTGTTGAAGGCGGTCCATAATTTCCAGTAGCATAAAGTCTTACAAAAGGTGAACGTCCAAAAGAATGATTATAAACAACATCCAATAGAACAGCAATATTACGCTTGTGTGCTTCATCAATAAATTGTTTTAATTTGTTTTCAGTTCCATAATATTTATCTGGAGCAAAATAGAATGATGGATTATAACCCCAGCTGTTATTATATTCAAACTCATTAATAGGCATTAATTCAATTGCATTAATTCCGAGCCTTTGAAGATAATCAAGAGTATCAATTAGGGTTTGATAATTATGTGAATTAAGAAAATCGCGAACTAAAAGTTCATAGATAACTGCTTTTTGTTTATCAGGTCGTTGGTAATTTGTGGCTGTCCAATTATATTTTGTCTTATTTATTTCAATAATACTTACAGAGCCGTCGGTTTTACCACCTGGATATTCTTTAAGATTGGGATAAGTAAAACTGTCAATTTGATCATCCTCAGATTCCAAAACCTTTTCAGTATATGGATCAGCTAATGGAAGTATTCCATTAATTAAATACTGAAACGCATATTCAACATTTGGCTTAAGCCCAGTAATATTAATCCAATACATTGAGTCATCTGGTGTACGTTTCATAAAATACTTTGAATTATAAGTCCAATTATTAAAATCTCCAATAACATAAATATAGTCTTTATTGGGAGCAAAAAAGGCTAAAGTAACTGTCGAATCATTAACATAATTTATTCCTGGAATTATTCCATCTGGTAAATTCTCAATTACAACTTCTCCCCTTACAGAATAAGAGACCGTATCAAAAACAGCAGTTCCATTTATGGTTGACGCTTTTGCAATAATATAATTATCGTTTGTATTGTTTATAGAAATAGTATATGCAATTGAATCCAAATTTGTTGAAACCAGCAAAGAATCATTCAAATATAGAAATAAGGAATCGGCATTATTGCTTTTGGCAACTACATCAATTTGGTCATTTAGTAAAACCATTAAGTTCCGTTCGTTAGGATTTGTGATTGAAACATTAATACCTGGTTCATAAATTGTGAGGAAAATATCATTTCCACCAACATCACGTCCAGTAGGACCACTACTTCCAGCACTTCTAAAAACAAATGCTATTTCTTTTATTTTTTCAGAGGGATTTGTAAGGTTATAAAATTTTCTTGGGTTTCCAATTACTAATTCGTAAAGATCTGTTCCAATTCTTGTAAGTTGTGGTTGAGTTGCATCATTTCCCCAAGACTCAATAACGTGCTGCCAATTTCCAAGATTTGTATTTACGCCAGTATGAGCATAAACATTGCCCGTATATCCAATAAGTCCTTTATCACCTTTGGTTGCATCAAAAGTAATAATTATAGAATCTGCTTCTGTTGGAAATTCTGGTGAGGATACAACTACTTGTGCAAATATTGATATCGAAAAAATAATATTAAGAATAAATGTTTTTGTAAGTGTTTTCATGAAAATCCTATTTTGATAATAATACTTAAAAAGCTAAAACAAATAACAGGAAAAGCGTTATAAGTTGCTTGTTTTTAGATTAAACCTGGATAATGCAATAGGATTAAAATAAACAATTTTAGAAAAAGAACAATCAATATAGAAACGAACTTGCCCCGACTTACTCGGTCTTAGCGTTTGTACCCAAAAGGTTAAGTGAACAATAGTACAAACGCTTAGAGCGAGTTAGTCGAATATGCATTAATGCTTTTCTAATGCATATTTGGGGTTAAATCAACGAACAAACACCACTTTTCTGATAAGTAAAAATAAGCAAATAATAGGTTACAAAACATAAAATATAATCTAATATTCTATGCTTATTGTCACATTTTAAGGGCAACTAGTGGTATCATTATTCATGACAATATCATTAAGAAAATTGAGGCAATACTATTCAGGTTTTAGAGGTTGAGTTAAATTGTACTATAAAATCCAAACTTGCTTTAAAGTTAATTTATATTTTTAGGCAATATAGAATATCTAAAGAAAAAATTTAAGTCAGTAATAATAACTTAAAGCTAATCATATAATAACCAAGAGACACCAAACCTTAATGTCATTGGTTGTTTGAAGTAATATGGAACAATATAATACTCAGCATCTAAAACATTTTCAATAGTAACAAAAATGGTTGCCCGTTCTTGAATTGTGCCTGACATAAATAAATCTAATTGAAATGAAGATGGCACCTCAGAATAATTTACCATTGGTGTCAAGTTAGCAGTTATTTGCAACGATTTTTCAAAATCATAAACAAACGGTAACTGCCCTGCTGTTAAACGATAATTAATCCCTGTTTTAAGATATAAATTGTTTTCAAACAAAAAATTAGTGTAGTAAATTTTTCCAGCAAGAGTGTAATCGGGCGAAGCATAAACACGTTCAGTTTTGCTACTAAAATAATATGAGAGGTTGTTATTAAATAGAAGTTTCCATAAAACAAAATTAAAGTTTAAGTTTATTCCACTATTATAAATATTTCGTTCAGAAAAAAATGATACCTCATTAACGAGTAAAGAATCATTTTTAGTCATAAATCCAATTGGGACTGCTTTATTTAACGATTTGTAATTAAAATATGTAATTTTTCCCGAAACAAAATTGTAATCAAATTTAATTCCTACTTCAGCTGCTCTATTTTCAGAAATCTGAGGAGGTGAAACAGCAGTTAAATCATAAGGAAAAGTTGAATGATATAAATAATTATTCTCCATATGTGTTGTTTGCTGCTGAAATAATGACATTCCCAAATAATACGAAATATGATTATCTATTTTGCCCATAACTTCAAACCCAAATCCGTAAATCATTTTACCGTTAAACCTATTGAGCTTTCCATAAACAGCTGGAATAAATCTATCACTATTAGTTAAATATTTAAGCTCTCCTGAAAAAGTAAAAACATCTTGTTTAGAATTATTATTAAGCACATCTGTTTTAAATGTAGAGGTTTCATAATTAGCAATCACATCAAAGGAAATATATTTTTGCTCGTAAAGGTTTCTAAAACTCATGCCAAATGTTTGATAATAATTTCCATGAACTATCCGTGGAATATTTTCAAATAACTGTCCCTCATTTTGAAAATATTTTTGAGAAGTTGAAATAAAATAAAAGGATAAATCACTTTTGATATTTGGAATAACAAAAGCTAATATTTTTAAATTCGCTTGGTTGTTATTGTTTAGCAGATATCTCGCCGATTTTTTATTAATAGTTTCATAAAGCACTGTTGAATAATTTCCATTCAACATTTTATTAGTATCAAGACCACCAAACAAAGCCAATGTATCATTTGAATAGTGATAACTAAAATCAATATTCATTTTATCACTTAATTGGTAATTAATTTGAGCATTTAATTTCCAAGATTCATAATCACTATTAGCAAAGCGCGAATCAATTGCTGTGTTAGAAATATTCAACCCAACATTTAATTTTTTCGTAATAGGCGAGTGAAATATTACGTCAACAAAACCTTCGTCGTAACTTGCTTGAAAAAACCTAAGTTTTGTAATTGCGCGCATGGGATAATTAAAACGACTATTTATGCTAACTGCAACAGGGTTGTTGTATGTACTATATAAAAAGCCTTTTGTTATTGGAATAATTTCTATGGAGTCTACAAGTTCGTTGCTGTACCTATTTAGGTTGTAGGAATTTTGCCATCGATTGTTAATTAGCACACCATCACTTATATAAGAAACATTACCAAAACCCAATCCGTAAAACATTTGCTCATTTGGCTGGCCTAAAGAACCAAGGTCTTGATTAAAGCTAAACGGTTCGTATGTAAAAACATCTGAAAGATTTCTATAATCATCTTTGGAAAAATTATTTTTCTTTATTCTTTCGTGATAATTGTTTTTGGCACTTAATTCAATAAATGGAATAAATATATTTGGCACATTAGTTACTCTATTTTTAGTTGAATCATTAATTACTAATGAATCCAAATGAGCGACTTTAAGAGTGTCATAATTATTTATCCCTTTATTTATAAGGGTATCAGCACAATTAGTAAGTGGTCGTGCATATATCATAATGCTAAAAACAAACACTTGTACTATTAATAATATTTTTTTCATATTTGCAATTTTCTAAAAAAACAGTTTATTTGTAGTTCTAAATTACGAATAATGTTAAAATAAGCCTATTAACATTGAGTAAAATTAGTAGATATATTTTTAATTTTAGTTTTTTTATTTAAATAAATTATTTATTTTTAGTACAGCATTCACTAACTCCTTAACAAATATAGGAAACGACATGGCAAAAAAAGAAAAAGCTGCTCCAAAGGCAGAAGTTAAAAAAGCTGCTCCTAAAAAAGTTGCTGCTCCTAAAGTTGCTGCCCCAAAAGCGGCAGTAAAAAAAGTTGCTGCTCCTAAAGCAGAAGTTAAAAAAGCCGCTCCTAAACCAGTGGTTAAATTAGACCCTAAAAAACCTTTAACAAAAGCTCAAATTGTTGAACACATGGCTACCAAGCTTGAAGTTACAAAAAAACAATCAGCTTTGTTTTTAGATGAACTAGCTTTATTAGCTGGTAAAAATGCTAAAAAAGGTTTTACAATTCCTGGTATTGGAAAAGTAACTACAGCCGTTAGAAAAGCTAGAAAAGGACGTAATCCTCAAACTGGTGCTGAAATTAAAATAGCAAAAAAGAATGTTGTTAAATTAAAAGTTGGTAAAGCACTTCAAGATTCAGTGTTTCCTCCAAAAGTTGAAAAATAATTTAACAGAAATATTAAAGCCCATCATTTTTTGATGGGCTTTTTTTTGCTTTTCATTAACCCAAACATTTCTTTATTTGATTCGCTAATTTCCCTTGCTTTGTCCAACACTTCATTATAAACTTCTTGTTTCACATTACTAAGAATTATAGTAATCAATTTATTGTAGTTTTTCATGTGTGTACTTATTCCAATTACGACATTATTGGAGGAGCTATTTATATATATTGGTTTTGCTGGTGTTCCAGAAAGCGAACCGCCTTCAATTGAATCAATATCCCGAAGAAGGATTTCATGCACTTTTGATTTTTTCAAATAATCGGAACAAATCATTTTTTCATTATTTATTTCAATCTTGTATGGAAAAAGTTTATATGACCTTAAATAATATCTATTAAGTGCAATAATTATCAAAAGGTTTAGCAAAAATGGAAAAACGAAATACCACTTTTGAAACATATATAGGAATGAACTTACAAGATATAAAAGCAAAAAAATAGTAAGTGGAATGTTGGCATATCTAAAAATGAACTTCGAAATCAATGAATATTGAAAAATAACCATTTTTAATCTTTCCAAATAAAATCAAACAGCATATATGAAGCGGTTAGCATAACAACATCATAGCTCACAAGAAATGCCAACTCTATAAACGACGCAGCAATAGTTTTTCCATTAATGGAATACTTTGTTAATTCCAATAATATTAGAATAAGCGGCAATAATATTGGGAACGCTAAAACTGGGTACAACGTTCCTTTCGCGCTGGCTTTTGAAATTATAGCAGCAATTATTGTAGATGATACTGCTATTCCGAAACTACCAAACAAGCCTGCCAAAAAGAACAAACCAACGTTTTCTATTGAAAATGATTCAAACAAAAGTGAATACAAAATAACTATTGAAATATTCATTAAATAAACGAGCACAATATTAAATAATAATTTACCCGTAAAAATAGTTGATGGCTTTGCAATTAAGTGCAGCGTTAGAGTGGTGCCTCGTTCTTCTTCTGAAACAAAAGCGCGTGCAAGACCAGACATTGCCGAGAAGAAAATAACAACCCAAAGTAATCCACCAGTTAATAATTTGGAAATCTTTTCTTGCCCAATAGAAAAAAGTATAACACTTATTGTTACAAGAATGAACATTGCCAAAGCATTTATGGCGTAGCGTGTTCTCAATTCTGATTGCCAATCTTTTTTAAATAGTGAATATGATTTCATTTTTTATTTTTTTCTTGTTGATTAAATTTTTCTACAAAAACAGTTTCATAGCAAAGTGATAAATCGCTTTCTTCGTTGGATGCTAAAATAACTAATTTAGACTTTGCTTCTTCTTCAACAATTTTATAAACAGTATCTTTTCCTTTAGAATCAAGATTTGATGTTGGTTCATCAAAAACCAGCAAAGAAGGATTATGCACAAGTGCAAAAATGAATTTAATTCTTTGCTTCATTCCAGAAGAATAACCTTTTAATAAGTCATTCCTCCTATCATATAAATTAAAATCATTAAAAAGGGAATCTATCTTGTCTTTATCTGCATCAATTCCACGAATTTTTAAAAAGTGGAGTATATTTTCTTCAGCGCTAAACTCATCATATAAAATTAAATAAGGAGAAACAAAACCAAGATATTCATGGAGATTATCTGAATTAATTATTTTGCTATTTAATGTATGAATTACTTTGCCCTTTGTCGGTGAAATAACTCCAGCAACTATTTTAGCAAGAGTTGATTTTCCGGAACCATTGCTACCTGCAAAACCATAAATACTTCCGCTTTTAAATTCTGCATTTATATCTGTAAAGATTAATCTTCTGCCAAATAGTTTTGTTAAATTATGTAATGTTAATGTGTAATTATCCATAAATATTTCTAATTAATAATTGCTAATTTCCCTTTAATTACTTCACCATCTGATTCAGTAATAAAAATATAAATACCACTTGCCGCCTTTTTGCCATTGTTATCTTTGCCATCCCAACGCACAACAACTTTTTCGCTATTTAAAATTTCTAATTCATCATTATAAATTAAATCCATGCTGGCACTGTATATTGAAAGCTTAGCTAATCCAAATTTATTTAGTTTTGTTGGAAAGAACACATATACATTTTTTGAATAATTGAACGGTTGGGGATATGCATAATCAACTT
>PCUD01000092.1:30310-34457 GCA_002786785.1 Ignavibacteriales bacterium CG18_big_fil_WC_8_21_14_2_50_31_20
AGGAATAATCGTAATTGATACTTACGTAGGGGTTAGCCTCCGCATTATTTAAATCACAATTTGTAACAATACTTACAATAGTATCATTTATACCAGAGGATGATAAATCGAAAATCATGTAATTATTAGCCATTGGTTTTAAACTCATCATATATGTTTTTTGAGGTGCTTGGTATTGATATGCTCCAATTGGCTTTATTATAGGATAATTATTCGCTTCTGAAAAATACTGGTTAACTTTTGCACGATATCCAGTAAAATAAGCCCATTGAGCAAATTCGGCAAAAGCGTTTTTTAGTGAAAGACCATTTTCTGAAAGTGCCAAACTAATTGATTCCATGGCTGAATTCTGATTGTTTCTCATTAACTCCCAACTTCTTTTTATAATACTGAAGCCTTTTAAAAAATTGTCTTCTTCTTGTTCAAATTTTTCCTTCAAAAAAATATTCCAAATGGCTCGGTCATAACCACCACCGCTTCCACTACCATCGTAAAATGTAAATCTTCTATCAGGATTATTAAAGAACCCGCTTAAATAGCCGTAATAATCATTTACAGTACTAAAAACAAATTCCTCCATTGAGGTTGAAGTTAACTCAAAATAAAAAGTATTTCCTCCCATGTTATCACTATAAGAACCAACTTGAATTGCATGATGAAATTCGTGAGCAGCAGTTGCGCGAGCGGCATCAATCCCTTTGGTGTAAAAGTCCATATTGCTATCAATATTTATGTAACTTTTGTTTTTGTTATTACTATTTAACTCCCATTCAGTTACTCCGTAATAACCAAGGTTTGAAACATAAACATCAAACAAATTATCGCCTCCATCCCCATCATCTGAAGGTGGCGGATTGTATCCAAGTAAATTTACCTCGAAAGAATATGAGGAATCAAATGCCATTGCAAGTGAATCAATACTAAGCTTAATATTATTTGGAGTCCCACTAAAATAATTTGGCGCATTAAATCCTGTTGTGTCGTAATGAATTCTGAAAATTCCAGCAGGAGAAACAATGCTTTTTTGTCTTTCTGGGCGTGCTAAAATTTTCTTTATTTTGCTCTGCTGCTCCGCTGTAAATTCGTTAAAGTGAGTTTTGGCATCAGCAACAATTCCGAAGCCACATTTTATTGGATAATTGTTATCAGATATGGAATTTAATTTTTTACCATTTATATCGTTCTGGTGAAGAGAAATTATTGCACTATATAGTGAATCCAAATTTTGCGAATAGACGAAACTTGAAATAAACAAAATAGTTAGCAAAAGCCTCATTTATTCCTCAGTTTTAATCTAACTTCTCTTCTCACTTGTGCTTCTTTATATCGTCTTTTTTCTTCGTCCGATTCTGGAATAATTGGTTCAGATTTAACGGGAATTCCATCGGAGCTTAATCCAACAAAAGTTAAATATGCCGAATTTGTATGAAGCTTATTTCCTTTACTGTAATTTTCGGCACAAACAGAAATACCGACTTCCATTGATGAATTAAAAACTCTATTAACCGAAGCAACAATTGTAACAACATCACCTAATTTTATAGGGTGATGGAAATCAATTTTGTCAACCGAAGCTGTAACGCAAATTCTCCCCGCATGTTTTGCCGAGGCAAGTGCTGCACATATATCAATCCAGTGCATTAACTGTCCACCCAACAAATTGCCCAATTGATTTGTATGTTGTGGCAAAACCAATTCGGTCATAGTAATAATTGAATTTGATACTGTTTTCATTTTCCCGCTTTTAATTAAACTTTCAAAAGTTTAAAGATTTGAAAGTTTGTGCTCATAAATAAAATTAAAATAAATTTTAATTTTTTGACAATTCATCATGTAGGTTTTGAATTTCGGGTGCAAATTCTGAATCAGGATATTTTACAAGAAATAGCTTCATATTTTCGACTGCATCACTAATTTTTTCTTTTTCTAAAAGAATATTTATTTTTTTCTGATGTGCTAAAGGAGCATATTTTGTATCGTGATAAGTTTCATAAACTTTAGTATAATATTCTATTGAAGCATTAAAATATTCCATCTTTTCATAAATTTGAGCCGATTCAAATAATTTTTCAGCCATTTTTAAATTAAGTTCACTAATTTTTCTCTCTGCCTCTTCCCCTTTTGGGTCTACCGGGAAAAAGTCAAGAAAAGCTTGAAATTCGGAAATAGCTTTTTTTGTATAACTTTGATCAAGCTGATAAGGTGGTGAAAGTTGATAGTATGATTCTGCCAACATAAACTGTGACATTGAAACAAATTCACTTCCTTTTATATCACGTATTAGTTTACTAAACTCATAGGCAGCTAAAAGAAATTGTTCATCTTTATAGTAAGACATTGCAAGAAAAAATTGGGCATCATCATTTACAGTGTTGCCAGGAAACTGTAAAACTATTGATTGAAATTCTCTTATGCTAAATTGATAATCCTCATTATTGTATAGTTCCATTGCATACGCTAAATGCTCATCGGCACTCATATCTATTGTTTCTTTGGTTCCTGAACAGCCAAAAATTAAAATTGACAATAATAAAACTACTAATACATTTTTCATTAAAACATCCATTATTAAAAATCAAAAACAAATTTACTGAAATTTGCATACTCATCAAATTATATAAAAGTTCCAAAATAAATACTATAAACAAAATATTTTACCTAAAATAGCCATTGCAAACAATTTCTTTAAAAAACATATGACTAATATTGCATAAAATTCGAATCTTATTCCTTGAAAAATCCACTTATTAGAAATTTTTATAAAATTTTTGTTTCTACTCTTGATGAATCATCCTATCTTTACAAAGTAAAAAAACAATGAATTATAGAAAATTCATTTATTAAAAATTTAATTTAACATTCCGATATTTGTCGGATAAAACTTTCTAAATTTAAATAGATTGTTTATAAAAGGAGAAAAGTATGTCTGTTAATCTAAAAGGAAAAAATTTTCTTAAACTATTAGATTTCTCGAAAGCTGAATTAAGATATTTATTAGATTTATCAAAAAAATTAAAATCAGATAAATATTTTGGAACTGAAGAACAAAGACTTGTTGGAAAAAACGTTGCACTAATATTTGAAAAAGCTTCTACCAGAACGCGTTGCGCCTTTGAAGTTGCTGCTTACGATCAAGGTGCACATGCAACATATTTAGGCCCAAGCGGAAGCCAAATTGGTTACAAAGAATCAATGAAAGATACAGCTCGCGTTTTAAGTGGCATGTATGATGGAATTGAATATCGTGGCTTTGGTCAAAATATTGTTGAAGAATTAGCAAAGTATTCTAAAGTACCCGTTTGGAATGGTTTAACTAATGAATATCATCCAACACAAATATTAGCAGATTTACTAACTATGGAAGAATTTTCAACCAAACCAATTGAGGGAATGAGTTTCTGCTACCTTGGTGATGCTCGTTATAATATGGGAAATTCGCTTTTAGTTGGTGGTGCAATTATGGGAATGGATGTAAGAATTTGTGCTCCAAAAGGATTTCAGCCAAATGAGGAATTAGTTTCAAAGTGCCAAGAAATTGCAAAAGAGTCGGGTGCAAAAATTACTATAACCGATAATGTGGCTGAAGGTGTTGTTGGAGTTGATTTTCTATATACAGATGTTTGGGTTTCTATGGGCGAGCCAGCTGAAGCTTGGACAGAGAGAATTGAATTAATGAAACCTTATCAAATAAATAGAAAAGTAGTTGAATTAACAAATAACCCCGAAGTGAAATTTATGCACTGTTTACCAGCATTTCACAATAGAGAAACAACAATGGGTGAAGAAATTTTTCAAAAATATGGAATGGACGGACTTGAAGTAACAGAAGATGTTTTTGAATCGAAACACTCAATTGTTTTTGAAGAGGCTGAAAACCGAATGCATACTATTAAAGCCGTTATGGTAGCTACATTAGTTTAAACAAATTCTTAAAATTCCCTTATTTTAATAAGCGGATTCTAATGTTATTTAAAAGCTATTGTATAATAAATAGTTTAAATCTAAGAAGCCAGGCAATGCTTTAACAGAGCCTAGCTTCTTGGATTTTATTGAAACTGTAAAGCTTCAGATGGAAATGGACTTTTGAAATACATAAATTAGTATACACAAAAGGAGATTTACATGGAAAAACGAGGAAGATTTACCC
>PCUD01000010.1:0-1497 GCA_002786785.1 Ignavibacteriales bacterium CG18_big_fil_WC_8_21_14_2_50_31_20
GCTAAGACCGAGTAAGTCGGGGCAAGTTCGCTTCTATATTGATTGTTCTTTTTCTAAAATTGTTTAATTTTAATCCTATTGCATTATCCAGGTTCAATAGCAATTAATACAAAAACAAATCAAAGAAAATGACAAATTTGAGAACATATTTTCACTTTTAGAGCCAATATCTATTTAGTATGCAATTTACATTTTTCAAAACATTTTTGAAATAGTTTGTTAGCATTTCTAAAACTATGTTATCCAAAATTAGAAATTGAACAAATTGTGAAAACCCCTGTGTCTCTAAAGCAAAAAACCTCTTTAACATTGCTATTAAAGAGGTTTTTTTACTAAAAAAATTATAGCTTAATTTTTAGTGCTATCTGCTTCTTGTTTCGATTTTGCTAACGCTGTGTATCTAGAAATTATCCCTTGAATATTTGCATCACCAGGAATTTCATTTTCGAGACGCGTGAAAAGGTCAACCAATTTGTTATAATCTTCTCGGTTTTCGTATATATCACGTAAAACAACATAAGGATTATATTGTTGTTGAAAATCTCGAGGATTAGATTCTAATCGTGAAACCATAATTGGTTCTAACTCGCTAATAATTGAATTATATTGTTCAATAGCATTAGCGGAATAATATAAATTAGAAATATCATAAAGCAATTCGTAACGCATTTCAATATTTTTACGAGGAAGTTTTTTCTCCATTTCGTCCAAAACTTCAACGGCTTTATCCTTTTTGTTTTGGTCCAAATAAAATATTGCTAACCGAAGAAACGAATTTCGGTAATTTTGCGAAAGCCTTTGGTGGTTTTCATCCAAGAATATAGTTGAATCATTTAAGCCAGTAAATTTGAACCCAGGTTGATAAGTTTTGCTATAACCTTCAGGTTCGTTAAACAATTGTTGACGCATTAAATCTTCATTAATATAATAAGCTGGTTTATCGCGCTTTTTAGGAACTAACCTAAAAGCCATTCCTTCCATTTGCAAATAATCTTCAAGTCCAATTCTGCTATCATCGGAGCAAGTAACTGCATAATAAACTGGTCTTTCCCATTTAGCAGCTTGAATAATATTAAGTGCAACAATATCTTGAACACGCACAACTTTAATGTTTCCATAAGAAGTAGTGTTATTCATTAACCAACTGATGCTGCCTTTATTTGTTATATTGGTATCTGTAACACCAGCTTGAGCAAAAACTATTTGAGGAACTGGAAGACGCATTGTCCTTGGCTCCCAGCGAGATGGGCCAATTTTGTCAATTTCGTTGTCTTCTAAATCTAAGGCAACTTTTTTGCTTCCGTAAGGTGCTGTATTTTTTAATTGCTTAATATACCAAGGAGTATTTAGAAGACTAAGATTTGCAACTCTAACATCGCGGCGAACTCCTTCAACATCCTGCAAATACCAAAGCGGGAATGTATCGTTGTCACCATTTGTAAAAAGCACAGCATCAGGAGCAACTGATTGAAGCAGGTTATATGCATAATCCCAAGG
>PCUD01000010.1:1533-26299 GCA_002786785.1 Ignavibacteriales bacterium CG18_big_fil_WC_8_21_14_2_50_31_20
GAGTTTTTGAATTGTTCGGTAACAAAATCTAAAATACCACGTGTACCAAGTGCAATCCAAATGGAATATACAAAGAATGCGCCAACATAAAAATAATCGCGCTCGCGAGGTTGCGGTTGCTGTTGATTCTGGTAGAACACCGTTAAGTATCCGAGAAAGACAAACATTCCCATTAACGCCGAAGCCATTTTCCAGTCTCGCTTAAATTGATAAAATATTCCAAACAACCCTATTGCAAAAGGGATTCCGAGTAACTGCCAAAAATGAACTCCGGAACCTTGAACTGTGGAATTTCTTCCAATATAATTCCAACCAAGATATCTGTTAAACATGTGATCCATCTGGTAATTCCAGAAGAAATCTAAATCACTGCTATAATTTGTGTAAATAGATTGTTGATGTCCTTCTTGCGAAAATCTTCGTTTGAAAGTTGGGAAGTCGCCATATTGTTCACGATTCATATATGAGTGAAATTCTGACATAGTTTTTGGGTCATTCAAATTTATTGGAGTATCTTGATTTGCGCGAATAATAGTCATTGTGTATGAAGAATATCCAAGTAAAATAAATAAGGCACTTTTTGCCAAAAGATTTGTGGTTTGTTTATTTGTTTTTTGCGACCAATAAATTAAATATCCAACACCCGCAAAAATTCCAAGAAAAACCGTAAGATTCATTGCAAAATTATCGCCACTTAAATTGTAAATAAGTTTTGGAATATATTTTACAAAGCCTGGATAAACAGAAATTAATATTACTCCACCAATCATAATTGGAATATAAAATGAGTTTTTTTGGAAAATCTTTTTCCACATTGCGCCCATAAACACAACCCAAAATATGCCAACCAATGTAACAAATCGTAAATCGAAAGCTTTATATTCTTCGGGTGATGGAGCAACAGAACTTGTTGCTGAAGCCCAAATGAAGACTGCAATTAACAAAGTTCCAGCAGCTTGAATCAAAAATAATAAAGCAGTTTTTTTAGTAATTTCATTGTCGTTCATATATTTTCGGAACATTACAATCATAACTATGGGAACAATTGCAAGAACTGACATTAAGTGAACACCAATAGAAACACCAATTAAGTATGCAATCATAATTAAATATTTTTCGTTATCGGATGAATCTGCTTTTTCGTTCCAGACTAAAATTAACCAAGTAACAAAGGCAATAAAAAATGTTGAAAATGCATAAACTTCTGCTTCAACAGCATTAAACCAAAATGTATCTGCAAATGCTAAAGATAACGCCCCAATAGCTGCTGAAAAATATGTTCCTATTTGGCTTAGTGACGAGTCGTATTTATTTTTATTATAGTTTTCAATTAATTTAACCGCTGATAAATAGACGAATAAAATTACGAATGCACTTGATAAAATTGATATTGAGTTTACACGAAAAGCAATATTTTCGGCGAAAGGAATCATTGATAAAAATCTACCCAGTAAAATAAAAAATGGAGTTCCTGGTGGATGCGGAACTTGAAGTCCATAAGATGAAGCAATAAATTCGCCACAATCCCAAAATGAAACTGACGGCTGCGCAGTCATAAAATATGTAGCCGCTGCAATTAAAAACACTATAAACGCAAAAATTCTGTGAATGTTCTTTTGACTCATTCTTTCCTCAATTAAATCAAATTAAAAATTTTGTTAACCCTTTTTAAATAAATCATCTAAATTTTTTTTCTCTCTATTAACATAATATTTTGTATAAAGTTCCGAAAGGTCTGAAAAAGCAAGTGAATCCAAATCTTCCTCGTCCTTATCCCTACTAACAATCATTCTAAAAATTTCGCGCTCTTTAGAATCCATTTTTCTTTCGTATCTCATCAGAGCTTCAATGAACTTTTTTTGGTCTCTAAAACTATTCATTTTTTATCTCTTCTAATTATTAATAGAAGCCTAAATATATGAAATGCCTTTGACAAATTCATTTAACATATTTATTAATGTTTGAACCAAAAAATATTTTTTATTGTTTTTGATATTCCGTATTTGGCTCTTAAACTTTCTTTTGTTTATAATTATTTACTGTAAAATTCTGATTAATAACAATCTATTAGGAGATTTTTTATGTACTGTTATTAAATAGGAATTTCTTATTATTTTTAATATTTAGTTTTATAAACATAATACTTGGATGTTATGAAAAAAATTAAAGGAATTTTTAGATTAATTCGATTTGAGCTTCCATTCTCAGCAGGTGTTTGTGTATTAATGGGACAATTATTAGCTCTTGGCGAATTCGCAACATTAACAATCTCAATATTAGGATTTCTATCTGTTTTTTCAATTTCTGCATCAATATTAGTATTAAATGATTATTTTGATGTTGAGACCGACAAGATAAATGCTCCACATCGACCAATTCCATCCAACCTTGTTTCACCATTAGAGGCGTTGATATTTTCACTAGCATTGTTGTTTTCTGGATTAATTCTAAGTTATTTAATGAGTTTTACTGCATTATTATTTTCAATAACCTGGTCAATGATTGGGTTTCTTTATAATAGAAGATTTAAGCAAAAAGGGATAGTTGGAAATATTTTGGTGAGTTTATCTGTTGGAATGACATTTATTTATGGGGGGGTATCTGTTGGATTGCCCTTTAATAAAATCGCTCTTTTCTTTGGAGTAATAGGAGCCTTAGTAGATTTAGGAGAAGAAATTGCTGCAGATTCAATGGATATGAAAGGCGACCTAATTATTGACTCAAAATCACTTGCAATAAAATATGGTAAAGAAACTGCTATTAAAATAAGCAGTCTAATTTTTGTTATTGTAATTCTTCTTACTTCTATTCCATTTATTGCAAATTGGTTTTCCTTAATCTATTTGCTACCCATTGGAATAATGGATTTATCAATTGCATATTTCTCATTTAGGTTGTTTAAAGCAAAAAATGAAGAAGGACGAAAATATATTCGCATGATATATTTGGGCACCACATTAGGTCTAATAATTTTTTTAATACTGAGACTAATCCTTGATTAAAAATTAAAGTTGCATAAATCTACAAAAGAAATTTTTACTTCCATTTAATATTGCAACCCATACTTGGAATTTGTTTTGGGTCAACTTCTTTTCCAGCAAGCAGTGAATTAATTGCATTTCTAATATCTTTTCCTGTAACTGGAATATTTAAACTGGGTCGAGAATCATCCAATTGACCACGATAGACTAATTTCAATTCGGAATTGAATAAATAAAAATCAGGGGTACAAGCGGCATTAAAAAATTTTGCAACTTCTTGAGTTTCGTCATATAAATAAGGAAATGGGTAACCCACTTTTTTAGCTTGTTCCTTCATAAATTTGGGTGAATCTTGAGGATAATTTGCAACATCGTTTGAGCTAATTGCCACAAAACCAATTCCTTTTTGCATATAATCGTTTGCAAGTTTAACCAATTGCTCATTTACATGAAGAACAAAAGGACAGTGATTACAAATAAACATTACCAAAGTCCCAACTTTTCCTTTAGCATCTTTTAATGAAATAAATTTATCAGTTTTTGTATCACTTAAATTAAAATTTGGTGCCTCTGTACCAAGTTGTAACATGCTTGAAAGTGTATTTGCCATATCAAAACTCCGAATAATTATTCAAAAATAGTAAATGTACATTTATCTAAATTTTATTAGAACCATTAATTTAGTAATTTTACACTTAATTTTTAATTTATACAGCAGGAAAATAATGAGTATTGAAGAATTAAGGAAAAAAATAAATTTAGTTGATGCCAATTTAATCGATTTGCTTGCTCAACGCCGTGAATTGAGCAAAAATGTAATTAAAGACAAAAATGTGAATAATAATCCAATTAGAGATGAAAAGCGAGAAGAAGAATTGCTTAACCGTCTTGTTGATTTAGGAAAAGAAAAAGGTGTTGACCAACATTTTATAACCAAGGTATTTTATGAAATAATTGAAGATTCTATTAGATTGCAGCAAAGTCATGTTCTTAATCCATCAAAAGAAAGTGACAAAAACAAAAGACTAACAATTGCAATTCAAGGAATTGAAGGTGCTTACAGCTATTTAGCTTCGCAAAAATATTTTGCATATTCAAATAGAGAATTGGAATTTGTATCGAAAAAGCTTTTTTCGGAAGTTGTTGAATCAGTTGAAAAAGGTGAATCAGATTACGCCGTTCTTCCTATTGAAAACACAACCTCTGGTGGAATAAATGAAGTTTATGATTTGTTGCTTCATACAACACTTTCAATTGTTGGCGAAGAAACATTTCAGGTTAAACATTGCTTAGTTGCAACTGAAGATGTATCTATTCACAAAATAAAAAAAATTTATGCTCATTACCAAGCAGCGGCTCAATGTAGCGATTTTTTAGCCAAAATACCTAATGCCCGAATTGAATATTTTGCCGATACTGCCATGTCAGTGCAAAAAATTAGCGAGGAAAAAAATCCAGAATTTGCTGCAATTGCAAGCGAAGAAGCTGCAAAATTGTTCAATGTAAACATTATTCGTAAAGGAATATCAAACCAAGAGGAAAATCATACAAGATTTTTAATAGTTTCTCGAAATAGAATTAAGGTTGATAACCGACTTCCGGCAAAAACATCACTTGTTATGGCAACATCACATTCGCCAGGTTCTTTAGTTAAAGCTTTATCTGTGTTTGATGCATACAAAATCAATTTAACCAAGTTAGAATCACGTCCAATTATTGGTAATCCTTGGGAAGAAATGTTTTATGTCGATTTTGAAGGTAACACAGAAGACGAAAATGTTCAAAATATGCTTGATGATTTAGGTCCATATTTAAGATTTTTCAAAGTTCTTGGAAGCTATCCATCACAAGTTGTTAAAAAGACAAAACTAAATCCAGATAGAATATCTGACGAAAAAGATGCAAGTGGCGAAAAAGCGTCGGTATTAAAGGATATTCAAGCACCGATAATTAAAAAAACTGCAAAATCAAAAAGCTACAAATTGGCAAGTCGCGAATACAAAGAAGAAGATACAATTGTTAAAGTGCGCGATGTTGAAATTGGCGGAAATAGTTTTGTTGTTATTGGCGGACCTTGTTCTGTTGAATCTGAATCTCAAATTTATGCTTGTGCTAAAGAGGTAAAAGAAAATGGAGCTCAAATTTTGCGTGGTGGTTGTTTCAAACCTCGTACTTCGCCATATAGTTTTCAAGGGTTGGAATGGGACGGCTTAAATTATCTTGAAGCAGCCGGAAAAGAATACGATTTGCCAGTAATTACTGAAGCATTAGCGCCTGAGCAAGTGCAAGCAATTGCAAAGCAATCCGATATAATTCAAATTGGTGCAAGAAATATGCAAAACTTTTCGCTGCTAAAAGAAGCTGGAAAAGTTCACGTTCCAATTTTATTAAAACGCGGAATGATGTCATCAATTGATGAATTACTAAATGCCGCAGAGTATATTTTGGCCCAAGGTAACCGACAAGTAATATTAATGGAGCGAGGGATTAGAACATTTGAAACTGCAACGCGAAATACTCTTGATTTAAGTGCAATTCCAGTTTTGCGTGAATTAACTCATTTGCCTATTATGGTCGATCCTTCACATGCCATTGGTGAACGCGATAAAATTCCACCAATGGCTTTGGCGTCCAAAATTGTTGGTGCTCACGGAATTATGGTTGAGTTTCATCCAGAACCAGAAAAGGCATTAAGTGATGGACCGCAAGCTTTGCGTTTTACTCAATTTGCTAAATTAATGCAAGATTTAAAGAAATTACAAGTATAATTATCATTAAAAGCTGGACTTAAAACTCAACTTTTTATTTTTGGGGGACGAAAAATGAATATAAATTTATATCAATATCGTGCTTTTGTAACTAAAGTTTATGATGGCGATACAATTACTGTTGAAATTGATTTAGGCTTTAATTCGTTTATTAAAGGCGAAAAAGTAAGGTTAAATAGAATTAATGCACCAGAAATTACTGGAAATACCCGTGAAAAAGGGTTATTAACTCGGGATTATTTATGTTCGCTAATATTAGAAAAAGAAATACTGCTTGAAACTATTAAAGATAAAAAAGGCAAATATGGCAGATATTTAGGTGAAGTATTTGTTAAAGATATAAACGAAACTTGGATTAATATTAACGACCATCTTGTTGAAAAAGATTTCGCACACTATAAGGACTATTAATAATGATTAGATTAAATAACAATATAGAAAGGATTCTAATTATGATTTCATTCTTAGGAATTAGCTTATTTGGAATAACCCTTAATGCACAAAGTGCCTCAAATGAAGAGGCAATTAAAAGTGCAAACATATATAAATATTCAGTGAAGAATATTAAAAAAGAAGATGTAAACCTAAAATCCTACGAAGGCAAAGTTTTACTAATAGTAAATGTTGCAAGTGAATGTGGTTGTACGCCTCAATACGAAGGATTAGAAAAAATTTATAAAAAATATAACGCTAAAGGATTTGAAATATTAGCTTTTCCGTGTAACGATTTTGGGGGTCAAGAGCCAGGCACAAATGAAGAAATTCAAAAGTTCTGTTCCATAAATTATAATGTAACTTTTCCCCTTTTTGATAAAATATCAGTAAAAGGAAGCGAAAAAACCGAGCTTTACATAATGCTAACAGATAATAAAGTTACTGGAAAATCAGAAATTGCATGGAATTTTGAAAAATTTCTTGTTGATAAAAATGGCAATGTTGTTGCTAATTTTAAAAGCAAAGCAAAGCCAGAAAGTGCAGAAATTACATCAGAAATTGAAAAATTGTTGAACTAAATAATTATTATAACGACACTAGTTAAGTCAATTATTGTACTCAAATACATGCCTTTCTTAAACTTAGAGACGTTGTTTGCAACGTCTCTACTAATTCATTTCGCAAAATAACGACATTTATTAAACAATTATTATATTTTCATAAAAAGCTATTAATATCTAATTATTATTTGTTGGTGTAAAAAGATAACCATTAATTTTTATCTTTTTTGTTTTGAAAATATTAAATGTTTTGATTATTTTTTATTCAGTAAATTAAACTAATAACAAGCCCGAGGGGTTTATGAAAAGCTCGATAATTTCAGTAGTAATTTTAATTTCCTTCCTTTTATTAAATGCATGTGGTGGTACAAAAGAATTAGCAAAGACCGAGACCGGCGACATTCCAGAATGGTATTTAAATCCTCCAACAGCAACAGATCATATTTTTGCAGCAGCATCGTCAACTTCGCGAGATATGGATTTAGCAATAACAAAAGCAACAACAGAAGCTCGTGCAAATATTGCAAGAAACATTGAAGTTAAGATTAATTCGATGCAAAAAAAGTTTGAGGAAGAAGTTGGACAAGGTGAAAATTCTGAGTTTTTATCACAATTTACTCAAGCAACAAAAACTATTGCTTCAAAAGAATTAACAGGAAGTCAAATTTCTCAGAAAAAACTTATAAAAGATGGAAGCAATTGGAGAGCCTATGTTTTGGTTAAATATCCAATTGGAGCTGCACAAAAAGCGTTTTTGAAAAAAATTTCTGACAATACAAATCTTTATACACGCTTTAGATCAACCGAAGCTTTTAAGGAATTAGAAAACGATGTAAACAAATATGAAAACATAAATCAAGTTACAAATCATCCAGTTGTTGAAAATAAAGTAGCAAAAGAAGTTGTGGAAGAAATAGCACAACCTGCCCCCCCTGTTCCACCAGTTGTGCCACCAACTCCTCCAGTTAAACCATCAATTGAAAAAACAAATCCCGTAATTTCAATTGATAAATTTGCATTTGAATTAGTTAGTTGCAAATTGGAGAATAAAAAAATTACAGCTAACCTTATTATTAAAAATACAACCGAAAATGATTTAGAATTAATAATTGGTTTAACTGATGTTAAAATTTTTGACGAATCTGGAAATGAATATACGGTAAGTATTGCAAAATTAGCTAATTCAGCATCAAAAATTGGATGGTCTCGTTTAGAAAAACAAACCGTTCCAGGAATTCCAACTCCAGCTGAATTTCTATTTGAAAATATTTCATCAAAAACAACAAAAATTTCACTCCTAACAATTTATGTGGTAAATGGTGGACAAACAGTAAAATTCAGAGATATAGATTTAATAAATGTTAATTAAAAAATATAAATATTTTAAATAGATATCACTTTAAAAGTTCAAATGTATGTTTCATTTATTAATCATAGGAGAAAAAATGCGAAAGAATTCATTACTTGTTGTCTTTATACTTTTATTATTTTCGTGTTTAACAATTTATGCGCAAGTAGAACCCGCTGAAACCTCGTCTGGTGGGGGTATTGATTGGTTTGAAGTAATAATAATTACTGGTTATTTGCTTGGCGTATTTATTTTATTGCCCGTTGTTGTTTATACAAACCTAAAAGAAAAACTATTTTCACCCACTACTGAAAATAGTGAAGAAGTTCAAATAATTGAAAATTTGAGCGAAGAAGAAAGAAACAACAGAGCTGTTTCTATTTTGGAAAAAATTGAAGAAAAACTAACACCATTTACAGCCGATAATGGCGAAAATATGATTACAATTACTAGTGGAAAACAAGCTCGGTTTGTTAAAGAAGGTTTGGATTATATAAATAAGCATTTGGTTCCTACGGATGCTGATGTTACTGCTCGAGTTGAAGAGTTTTCGGCAGTTTATGCTGATAGAACCCAAAGAGCATTTACCGGCTCAAATTGGGTAATTGGATGTTCTTTGGGTGTTGGAATCTTAATGTTTATGATGGCTGGAATTAGCACTTTCATATTTATTCATTTCTTGGGATTAGTTTTCTACTTTTTATCAAGCCGAACAACAATGTACACCCTTGAAAAAAGAATGAAAATTTTTGGAAGATCTGGTGGAATGATTAGTTCAATTTTAAGTGGACTTTTTATTGGAAACGGAGTTAAATATTACGTGAAAAATAGTAGCGGTTATGTATCAAGAGATTGGGAAACCGAAGGCCAAATGGCAATAATTGGACTCGTTATTTTATTAATTGCTGCAATGATTTTAGGATTTTTTGCTGCTTTCTTGGGTGTTATAAATGCTATTTTAAATTACTCTACTTCCTATTTGCTTCCTATTAAACCAAAGGGTGATTGGTTTGAAACCAACATTTCTTTAAGTTAATTTTTATGTTGCCTCAATTTTTAAATTATAAATTGAGGCAACTTATTTTAATTAACCTTAAAACTAAAAGTTAGAGGAGTTAAGATGATTTCAAAAATGAGAAACATTATTTTTGTCTACAGTATTATTCTATTTTTTATTTCTTCAAATATTTTTCCACAGAAAAGCGCTGATTTGCAAAAAGGACTTGTAGGCTATTATTCATTTAGCGATAACGAAGCTACTGATGAAAGTGGGAATGAAAACAATGGAATTGTTGACGGAGTTAATCACGAAAAGGATGTAAGTGGCGAAAGAAATGGAAGTTACAAGTGGAACGATGAAGATGACAATATAAAATTGCCAATTAATATTAGTGCTTCCGAAATGCCAAAAGTTACTTTATGTGCCTGGGTTTATCCTATTAGATATGGAGAAATAGTTGTAATTTCTAACGACGATAGATACGGCGATAGAAAAATATTTTCGAAAAAGGGTGATAGAAGTTATTTTTGGTGCATTTCTGATGGAAAAGGTGGTTCAATTGGTAAAACCAAACTAGAATTTAGAAAATGGACTTTTATTGCCGCAACATACGACGAAACAAACAAAACAGCCTCAATTTATGTTAATGGAAAAAAAACTACTGGTAAAACCAGAATGGATATGTCGGCAAATTATACTTTAATTGGAGCAAATCCTAGAGGAAATGATGATTTTGAAGCTTTAATTGATGAAGTTAGAATTTATGACAGAATTTTATCACAAAATGAAATTGAGGAAATTCAAAACTTAAAACCCAAAGTTGATAATTTTGAAAAACAAAAAAAACACCGAATTTATATTCCAGAACAAGATAATTTAATTGTTCGTTCTGAACCATCGGTAGAAGCAAGTATTATTGGTAAACTATCAACTCAAGATACACTTCGCTCAGAAGTTCAAGTGCCTTCAAAAGGTGGAAAATATAATGAGTGGCTAAAAATTGATTTGGATGGAAAAGTTGGATATGTACAATTATCATACTTAAATGCAACAAGCATTGAAGAAGTAAATCTATCCGAATTTGAAAAAATGGCAAAAGAATATATGGATTGGAGCAGTTGGAAATTTTGGGTGATGATGATTGTTTTCCTCATTATTGGATTTGGTGGCAGCTTAAAATTTGAATCTATCGATGGTTTGTTAGAAAGACTTACAAAAAGTGGTTATGACGGAAATGTAGCATTTTTCCCTATTGTTACAGCTTTTAGTGGATTTTTATTTGCATTTATTATTCTATTTTGGCAAGATGAAATTGAATATTATCTTGGTGATAATTTTTCTTTTTGGCCAGCAGGCTATGGATTTGGAGCTTGGTTAGTCTGGATTGTGTTAGCAATTAATTTAATTGCTTTCTTACTTCTTTTATATGAAAGTGTTACATGTGGAAGCATTTTTCATGGAATTATTAGACTTGTAATTCAAACAATATTTGCAATTTTTACGCTTTACGCCGTATTCTCAATTACAATTGCCTTTATTATAATTGCCATTATTTTGGTTGTTGTTTCTATTTTATTAAGCGGGATGGCAGTAAGATATGTAAGAGTAAGTTAGTTTTGTGTAATCAAAATCTCTATTAATACAAAAAATCCGATTGGAAACAATCGGATTTTTATTATAATTAACTCACCTTATGTAATAAAATAGCATTTGTTATATTGAGCAGAACGAAATATCTCAAAATAGGGCATATTCAAAAATTTAGAGATTCTTCACCCCACTTCGGTCCATTCAGAATGACACATTCTGCTAAATTTGTTTTGTGAACAATTACTCTTTTAGTGGAATACTAAAACAAAACGTGCTTCCTTTTCCTACTTCACTATTTACCCAAATTTTGCCATCATGTTTTTCAACAAATTCCTTGCACAAAATTAATCCTAATCCAGTACCTGTTTCATTATTAGTACCAGTAGTTGATTGTGTGCTTTCTAATCGGAATAGCTTTGTAACTGTTTCGGCGTCCATTCCAACGCCTGAATCTTTTATATCAATTTCCACCATACTCTTATTTATTCTAGATTCAACCGAGATTATTCCATTAGTATTGGTAAATTTAATTGCATTAGTTAAAAGATTTCTAATAATAGTATTAAGCATATCTTCGTCAGCATATAAATCTAATTCTTCAATTACATTATTAACAAGAGAAATATCTTTTTTTTCTGCCGCCTTATTTACAAGCAAAATATTTTGTTGAACAATTTTGAATAAATTTATATTGCTTGGATGGAATTCTATTTTTCCAGTTTGCGAGCGTGACCATTGCAATAAATTTTGAAGTAAGTTAAATGATAAATCGGCAGTATTTTTCATTTCATTAATAAAATACAAAACCTCATCGCTTTGCAACTCTTTATATTCAGAAAGTAAAATTTCAGAAAATCCAAGAAGTGTTACAAAGGGGTTTTTAAGGTCGTGAGCAATAATAGAAAAGAATTTATCTTTGGTTTGGTTTAACTCATTTAATTCTGCAACATACTTTTGAACTTCTTCTGCATTTTTTTTTCTTGCAATGGCTAAGGCAATTTGTTCAGAAATAAAAACAAGTAATTGCAATTCATCATTTCCATAAGCTTTTGGATTATCATAATCTTGAAGAACAATAACACCTGTAACTCTATCATTTTCTTTGAGTGGAACTCCTAACCATATTGTAGCAGGTGTTCCAATAAGTTCAACTTCACCGGCTTCACATAATTCCATATCTTTTTTGGCATCTATTAAAATTGGTTTACCCGTTCTAATTACGTATTCTGTAAGTCCTTTTCCAAGTGGTTTTGGATCATACGGTTCGTCATATTCATCAACCATATAAGGGAAAGAAAGTACATTTTTATTTTCATCAAAAAGTGCTATAAAAAAATTTTTAGCTGGCATTAGGTTAGCTACTGCATGATGAATTTTTTTGTAAAGCATTGGCATATCAAATGTTGTTAAAACAGATTCTGAAATTTCGTACAGTGTTTCTCTAATAAGTTCATTTTTTTTGCGATTTGTTATGTTACGCCCTACACCTATTATTCCAGAAATATTACCGTTTTTATCTTTTAAAGGAATTTTTGTAGTTAATATCCAATTTCTTCTTCCATTTTTATCTATTAAATCTTCTTCTCTATCAATAACTGGTTGACCCGTTTCAATAATACTTTTATCATCGTTGTATGCTACAGTAGCCGATTCCACAGAAAAGAATTCAAAATCAGTTTTGCCAATTGCTTCTGCTTCTGATATACAACCCATATTATTTAAATCGGCTTTATTGGCAAGTGTTTTTCTAAACTTTATATCTTTTGCATAAATAGCATCGGGAAGATTATCAATAATAGTTCGTAAAACTATTCTTTCATGATTTAATGTCTCTTCGGTTTGTTTTTGTGTTGATATATCCCTAAAACTCCAAACACGCCCAAGAATTTCGCCATCCATTTTATAAGGTGCTGAATATCGCTCAAAAACTCTTCCATCAATAAAATTTAGAATATCAGAACTTTCTTTTTCCGGTTGACTGTAAAGCTCTTTAACATTTTTTAAGAACAACTTTGGTTCACTTAGCTGCTCTAATACTGAAGCAATTATTTTTTCATCATCATTTGTTTCCAAAATAGAATCGGATATATTCCAAAGGAGTTTAAACTTTTTGTTTGTCTTTAAAATATGCCCATCTTTTGAAACCACCAGTATTCCATCTGCTGTAGATTCAATTATAGCATTAAGAATTGATTCATTTGAGTAATTAATATTATTGATAAGATTCATTTGGCATTCTCCTACTTAGGCAATCTATATGAATAGATTTTAATTGCATTAATTTGGCGATTACACACAACCTAATATTAATATAGTATATTAAACAGAAAATAAATTAAAACATTAAAGTCTTCGTGTTAAAATACGCAAAAAGGACAAATAATTGAAACAATTATCTTTAAATAAGGTTCAATACATTTTGCTATATTTGCAACTTACAAATATTACTTAACAAATTTTGTTTTTTTCCCTTTAACGCCTAAGATTATTGAAAGCGTAGGATTCAATTGAAGACATTAATAACATTATTACTTATTGCAATTTTATTAAGTTGTTCTTCAGCACCACGATTTAATTCAAAGCAAGTAGAAAAATTTGAGAAAAGGAATAGAACTTTTTTTAGCTCAAATGAAACCCAAATAGATACTTTTTATAATTTATCAAACTCTGTTGAAACCGTTGTTGGATTAGCTTCATTTTATGCAGATGATTTTGATGGAAAAATGACCGCAAATGGCGAAATTTATAATATGTATGAATTAACAGCCGCTCACAAAACTTATCCTTTTAATACAATGATTCGTGTTACTAATCTTGCCAATAATAAAACCGTTATTGTAAGAGTAAATGACCGAGGACCAGTTCCAGAAAATAGAATTATCGATTTATCTCTTGGTGCTGCAATTCAATTAGGGATGGATAATGCTGGAGTTCAAGAAGTTAGGCTTGAAATAATTGAGTTTGGTATTAACTAATAATCACTAAAGAATTAATAATTCCTATTACCATTTAATTTAAAAATTTATAAATTTACAGTGTAAATCTAAATTACTTGAACTTATCTGCACGCAGAAAGTTACTTGTAGAAAAGGATGAACTTCTAAAGGACTTGATTGAAATAACAGGTACCTATTGCTTCACAAAAATGTTTTCAAAATTTCGGCAATAGTTTTCAATCATCTAATGCTAAAGTTAAATTAACTTGGAGAGAGGATGACAAATATAGATCAATTCAAAAAAATGCAATTTAACGACAAGAAAATTTCTGTTGTTACTTGCTACGATTTTTGGAGTGCTAAAATAATAGATCAATCAAATATTGATGCCGTGCTTGTTGGCGATAGTTCTGCAATGGTTATGCACGGATTTAAGACCACTACTAATGCTACTCTTGAAATGATGGAATTGCACGTTGCTGCTGTTTGCAGAGGAATAAAAAGCAAATTTGTAATTGCCGATTTGCCATTTCTTGCTCATCGCAAAGGTAAAAAATGGCTTATGGATGGTGTTGATAGAATAATAAAAGCTGGTGCAAATGCTATTAAAATTGAAGGTGCTGGTGATAATATTCCAATGATTTCTCATGTTGTAAATTCTGGAATTCCAGTAATGGGCCATATTGGTTTAACTCCACAAAGCATAAATCAGTTTGGTGGTTTTAAAGTTCAAGGAAAAGAGAATAAAGCATCGGAAAAACTAATTAACGATGCAAAAGATTTAGAAAATGCTGGAGTTTTTGCCATTGTCCTCGAACTTGTTCCCAATATTCTTGCAGAAAAAATAACAACTGCAATCAATATTCCAACAATTGGAATTGGAGCTGGAAATAAAACATCAGGCCAAGTTTTAGTCTTGCATGATTTACTTGGAATGGATAATGATTTTAATCCAAAATTTTTAAGAAAATATCTTGACGGATTTTCATTAATAACAGAAGCATTAAATAAATACGATTCTGATGTAAAAACAAAAATATTTCCTTCAATAGAGGAGAGTTACTAATGACAAAAATAATAAAAACTGTTTCGGAGTTTCTTATTATACGTGAATCCTCAAACTATGTAAATGATTCTGTCGGTTTTGTGCCAACTATGGGTGCCTTGCATGCAGGACACATGGCACTTATAAAAAAATCGAAAGAAGAAAATGACATTACTGTCGTTTCCATTTTTGTTAATCCAACTCAATTTAATGATAAATCAGATTTAGAAAATTACCCAATTACTTTAACAGAGGATTTGCAAAAATTAAATGAAGCAGATGTGGATTTTTTGTTCCTTCCAAATTATAATGAATTATATGCAGATAATTATAAATATTCCGTTACCGAAAATGAATTAAGCAAAAAACTTTGCGGAGCATTCCGTCCAGGACATTTTGATGGTGTACTTACCGTAGTTCTAAAATTATTAAACATTGTTAGGGCTAATTTCGCTTATTTTGGAGAAAAAGATTATCAACAATATCTTTTAATAAAAGGAATGGCTGAATCATTCTTTGTTAATACAGAAATTGTTTCTGTTCCAACAGTCCGCGATAAAGATGGATTGGCGCTTAGTTCCAGAAATGTACGATTATCTAAAGAGAATAGAGTTAAGGCAACTCTTTTTCCTCAACTTTTGAATCATAGTGTGGTTCCAGAAAAAATTAGAGCAATGTTAGAAGAAGACGGATTTAAGGTTGATTATATTGAAATAATAGAGGATAGAATATTTGGTGCAGTTTATTTAGAAGGAGTGAGATTAATAGACAATGTTAAAATATAAAGTATTACTAAAAATAACAGGTTCAATTGCTGCCTATAAATCAGCTTATTTAACTTCTAAATTAGTTCAAAATGGATATGATGTTAAAGTTGTAATGAGCGAATCGGCACAAAAGTTTATTGGTGCCACAACGTTTGAAGCCATATCTAACAATCAAGTTTATACCGATATGTTTGCGCCGAGAGAAGCATTAAGCCATATAAGTTTAATGAAGTGGGCTGATTTAGTAATTGTAGCGCCAGCATCTGCAAACACAATAAATCATTTTGCTTCGGGAGATGGAAATAGTTTAATAACTGCTCTCTTTTTGGCTCACGATTTTAATAAACCCTATTTAATTGCCCCAGCAATGAATACAAAAATGTACATGCATCCAGCTACTCAAAATTCAATAAGAACACTTAAAGAATGGGGCGTTAAAATCCTCGATTCTGATAACGGTTATTTAGCTTGCGGTGATACTGGAGTAGGTAAATTACTTGAGCCAGATATTATTTTTGAAGAAATTGAAAAGACTTTAAAACCAAAGAAGAAAAATATTTCTGTGCTTATTACTTCTGGTGGAACAAAAGAAAACATTGATGACGTTCGTTTTATTGCAAATATTAGTACTGGAAATACCGGTGCTGCAATTGCCAATCATTTAATATCAGATGGTTTTGACATCACGTTTTTGCATGCAAAAGATTCTACTTTACCCAAATTAGATTGCCACAAAGTTGAATATTTCAGCTTCAGTGACTTAAATAATGAATTAAAAAAATTACTGTCGCAAAATAATTTTGATGCAATTATTCATCTTGCTGCTGTTAGTGATTATTCTGTATCAGAAATTAAATTGTTGGATGAAAATTATTCACTACCTTTATCAAAAAAGATGAAATCGGAAGAAGAGACTATTGAACTAAAATTAAAAAAGAATTTTAAAATTATTGAACGACTTAAATCCTATTCATCTAACAAAAACATAATTCTTTTAGGATTTAAATTAGTAAGTGGAAATAGTGAATCGGAAAAAATCAATTCTGTGAACGCTCTTTTTACTAATACTCAATCTGATTATGTTGTGTTAAACGATTTTTCAAACAGAAGTCAATCGGTTCAAAGCAACTTTAGAATTTTCACAAATGAAAAAGAGTTAAACAAAGTTGAATCTTCGTTAGAATTGGCGAAAATAATTAGCAATTTAATATTGAAAAAAAAAGGAATTAAATAAAATGTTATTAACAATCGATTTAGGGAACTCTCAATTATACGGTGGGGTTTTTGATGAAGATAATTTAATTTTTCAATTCAGAAAATTTAACCGCCAGCAATCCTCATCCGATGAAGTGGGAATATTTCTAATCTCTGTATTACGCGAAAGCAAAATTGACCCTGCTAATATTAAAGAGATTTCAATATGCAGTGTTGTGCCACAAGCAAATCATGCAGTTATAAATGGCTGCAAAAAATATTTTAATGTTGAGCCATTTTTTCTAAAACCTGGTGCCAAAACTGGATTGCAGATTAAATATAAAAATCCTACAGAAGTGGGTGCAGATAGAATTATTAATGCAATTGCTGGCTACAATTTATTTCCAAACAAAAATTTAATAATTGTCGATTTTGGAACAGCAACAACATTTTGCGTTATTACAAAAGCCAAGGAATATCTTGGTGGAATTATTTTGCCCGGAATTAATATTTCTATGGAAGCGCTCGAGCGAAATGCTGCCCAATTAACTAAGGTTGAAATTAAAGAAATGAATACTGTTATTGGTAAAACCACACACGAAAGTATTCAAAGCGGTTTGTTTTTTGGGCAAATTGGAATGGTGAAGGAAATAAAATCGAGAATTATTAAAGAAGCGTTCAAGGATGAAAAACCTATTATTATTGGAACTGGAGGATTTTCGAGTATGTTCAAAAATGTTGGATTGTTTGATGAAATAATTCCAACACTGGTTTTACAAGGACTTAAATATGCATTTGAATTAAATCCAAAATCTGCATTAGAAAAGCATTAATGCATATTCGACCATCTCGCTCAATGCGTTAATAACAATGTTCACTCAACCTTTTTGTTACAAACGCTAAGACCGAGTAAGTCGGGGAAAAGTTCGTTTTTATATTGATTACTCTATTTTTAAATTTATTGATTTTTACTTTATTGTATTATTTATGTTAAACAAATAGGTATTTAAAATGACTCGTAAAATGTTAAAATCGAAAATACATCGTGCAACCGTTACGGATGCAGACTTAAATTATGCAGGTTCTATTGGAATTGATCCAAAACTTTGTGAAGCTGCAGATTTATTGGAATTTGAAAAAGTTGAAATTTATAACATTACTAACGGAGAAAGATTTTCCACTTACGTAATTTTTGCAAACGAAGGTGATATAAGTCTAAATGGTGCAGCAGCAAGAAAAGTTCAAAAGGGAGATTTAATAATTATTGCAAGTTATTCAACTTACACAGATGAAGAATTGGTTAACTTCAAACCAAAATTAGTGTTTGTTGATAAAATGAACAAACAAACAATTTAGAAAAACGTTAGAGCTAAATATTTATTTAGAACAAATTTTATTTTGTATTGTTTATCTTATAACTCAAAAAAAAATTAGGTGATTAGATGAACTCAAAAATTTTTAATTTAGCTTTGTTTTTATTTCCCATTCTGTTTTTATTTGCTCAAGAAAGCAATCAAAAATCAGTGGCAATTACAGTCTATAACAACAATCTTGGAGTTGTTAAGGACTTACGTACTCTCGATATCAAATCTGGATTATCAACAATAAAACTTACCGATGTAGCTCAATATATTGATCCAACAAGTGTTCATATTGGAATTGACGGCGAAATTCTTGAACAGAATTTTCAATATGATTTAGTTAGTATGGAAAAAATTCTTACTAAATATCTCGACAAAAGCATTCAATTGGTAAATTCAAAAGGTGAATTACTCGAAGGAATTCTGCTAACTGCAAATGGAAATCAAATTGTATTGAAAAAAAATGATGGTGGATTGTTGATGCTTTCGGATATTTCTGAATACCAAATTTCAGTAAATGCACTTCCAGAAGGTTTAATTACCAAACCAACCTTGGTTTGGCTACTTAAGGCTCCAAAATCGGGCAAGCAAGATGTCGAAGTTTCATATCAAACTTCTGGAATGAATTGGCATGCGGAATATGTTGCTGTTCTAAATGAAAATGATAACGCGCTTGACTTAAATTCGTGGATAAGTGTCGACAATAGGTCTGGTGCTACTTTCAAAAATGCTAAGCTTAAACTAATTGCTGGTGATGTTAACTTGGTTAAACCTCAAAATAATGGAAGACGTTATAAAGGCGATATAGTAATGATGGAAGCAATGCAGCCTCAATTTGAAGAAAAGGAGTTTTTTGAATATCATATTTATAACTTACAACGCCCAACAACTTTAAGCAATAACGAAACAAAGCAAGTCTCTCTTTTTGAAGCTAATAATGTTAAAGCCAATAAAAAATATTACTACAAGGGTGGAAATTATTATGGAAACAATTCCAATCAAAAAGTTGCTGTAATTATTGAATTTGAAAACAGTAAATCAAATAACTTGAATATTCCAATGCCAAAAGGGAAAGTACGCGTTTACAAATCGGATGGTGATGCTCTTGAATTTATTGGCGAAGATTTAATTGACCACACTCCAAAAAACGAAAAGTTGAGATTAAAAATTGGCGAAGCTTTTGATATAGTTGTTAATGATGTACAAACTAATAATATAAAAATAGCCGAGAGAGTAAGTGAACAAGAATATGAAATTACAATAAAAAACAAAAAAAACGAAAACATTGTGGTGGATGTTGAGAGAAATCTTGGAGCAAATTGGACAATTTTAAATTCGTCCTTAGATTTTGAAAAGATTAATTCACAAAATATATTGTTCAAAGTACCTGTAAAAGCAGAAGGAGAAACAGTGCTTAAATATAAAGTGAGATATTCTTATTAACTTAAAATTCCCGCAATCGATTAAATCTGCTACCATGCATTTATAATTAAATGGATTGCGGGAATTTGTTTGAAACACCACTACCAATTATCCCCATAAAAATATTTACTTGTTAAGTTCAACAAATTGGATATATGATTCAAAATAATTTGTTATTTTGAAATTGGTTTTTTACATATCTAAAAAAGTTTAAACTAAATGAAAAAAACAATTAAATATCTTCATTATCCCCCCGAAAGAGACGTTCTTTTTGTTTTTGGGGCTGGCACTTCACACCCGGATGGTGTTCCGCTTCAACGCGATATTTTACCTATAATTTTAAATGACAAAGAAATTGCAAATTCCGAAATAGGAAAAATTGTTATTCAATTTATTAAGGATAATTTTGTTTATGATGAGGCAAACAACGAATATCCAAATCTTGAATCTATTTTTTTATATTTAGATTATTTTATAAGGCAAAACGAAAGTTTAAGTAAAAAATATTCAAATTCAATTATTCATGAAATAAAAGAGTATTTGATAAAACTAATACATCATATTGTAAATATGAATACCGAGCAAACAAGCTCAATTTATCACAAGTTTTGGGATGTAGTTGAAAAATACAACAAAAATATTTCGGTAATTACACTAAATTATGATACACTTTTAGAGCAAACATTTCAACAGATGTATAAACGTATTGGATACATTGATTATTCATTTCATTTAATGAATTATGAAAAATTGAAAGAATTAGAATTTTTCAATTATTGGATAAATCCTCGTGAGCCAATATTGGCAGATGTTGATTCAAATCCTGTTCCATTTAAAATTATTAAATTGCATGGAAGTTTAAATTGGAAATATTGCAATTGCTGCAATCAAACGTTACTAACACCTTGGGATAGAAAAATTGATTTAAATATGGGAAAACTTACTTGGTATTCCGAAAGAGCAAATGAAACCTTTGAATATATTTGTCCTCTTGATGGTACTAGTTTTGAAACACTCATTTTAACTCCATCATTTACACAAAATTTAAATAGACAGATTTTTGCACAACTTATTGCCGAAGCTGGTAGGGAAATTAGAGCTGCAAAAAAAATAGTTTTTGTTGGATATTCGCTTTCCAATGCCGATGTTCATGTGCGAGCAATATTTAAAAAAAATTTAAGGCAAGACACACAAGTTATTGTAATTAATCCACGATTTACAAAATCGCTTGAGCTAAAATATCAATCAATTGCACCAACTGCTGAGTTTGTAAATTCAACTTTTGAGGATTTTGTGGAAAATGAAAATCTTTTAAGTAGCATTTTTAATTTTAAAAAATAGCAGATTAAAATTCTTTTAAATCTTCTAATTAATAGTACAATTTAATTGAAACACTTATGCATAAAATAATCAATTATCTAATTTTCCCACTAGCAATTACTTTCGCTCTTTATACAAATTCAATTTGTCAAAATAATTTTATGTCAATTGAATATAAAAACGAATTAAATATGCCAACAAATTTGACTAAGGCAATTGAAATTGATAAAGCTGGATTTGTATGGATAGCTACTGATAACGGTTTAGTGAAATTTGATGGACAAAATTTTACAGTTTTCAAGGATCAACTTCCAAGTAAATATGTCAAAAATATAGTGAAATTGAAAAATGGTGATGTTCTAATTGTATCGGACCTTGGAATAAGTAAAATTATTACAGAAAACAATAACCATCAAATAGTCGACTTTATTAAGGGAGCAGCATCAAAAACGGATTCTACAATATTTTATCCCAAAATGGTTTTTGTTGATGATGATAATATTTTATGGATTAGTGAGCCTGACGCAATTGTAAAATATGAGAATGGTAAAATTTTCCGATTCAATTTTGATGACAATCAACGTGCCGATAGCTACTTCAGAAGTTTTTTGTTTACTAAGGATAAGTATGGAAATCTTTTGGCATGTTCTCAAAAGGGAAGTTTATTTTTTTACGATAAAGATTTAAACAAGTTTATTAAACTATATTCATTTAAGAATAAAAACATCAGAATTGATGCTTTTCATAAAAGTCCCTCAGACGAAATTTTAATTGGCACAAATGAGGGTGCTTATAATATTATTTATAATATGAAATTTGAAGATGTTAAAGTTGTTAAAAAATATAACATAAATGATATATCCATTATTAAAAATTATGATGAAAATTCCCTGTTAGTTGGTACATGGTCAAGTGGATTGTTTATAATAAACAAAAAAAATGGTACTTCAAAAATTGATGGGCTTAAATTTGATAATATTTCAAATATTACTATAGGTGAAGCGGGTAATATTTGGGTAGCCTCAGACGAAGGATTTGCCTTAATAACCGAAACATTTTTTAATGCAATAAATTATAATTTATCATCATTTTATATTGAAAATGTTAGTAAAGCCATTGATGGAAATATTTTTTTTACTGATGGAAATTCTGTTTATCTTATAGACAATTTTGTAAACAAGCCAAAGATAACAAATATTTTTAATAAATCAGAAAGCTTAATACTCTGTGTTGCTGGCTCACAAAATGATTTGTGGATTTCTTACCGTGATGGGTATGTTGAGCATAAAAAAAACGAAACAATTTCTAGAATTTATTTGCCACAAACAGAAAGCATTAACCGTCTTGTAAGATCGATTGTAATGGATAATAGCAATAGCATTTGGGCTACCGAAGAAGGATTAAGTGGTATTGTTAAAATTAATGGAAACAATGAATACAGGTTGTATAATAATAAAAATGGAATAAACACTCTTGCCCAGAAAGTTGCTAAAGATAATTTTGGATATATTTATGTCGGTGGAGTTGGTTCCAATTCCTTTTTGTTTTACTATAACCCGCAAATAGATAGTTTTTTTAATATCAGCAAAACCAATTTTAAAATGTTGGGTGATGAAATAATAGTTAACGAAATCGCTTTTGATTCTAATAACAATATTTGGCTAGGCACAAACAAAGGATTACTTTACAGAGAACACTTTGGTGAAATTTTTAAAAAAATTAATCTTAACGGGTATCCAGAAATTAATATTAAATCGTTAGCAATTGATAACAAGGATAGAATTTGGATTGGTTTTGAATATGGTGTGCTTCTGATTAATAAAGGTAGCATTTCAAAATTTGACACAAATGATGGACTTCCAAATTTAACTGCTACATACAGATCCGCCGTAATTGCTAAAAATAATAGACTAATAATTGGAACAGCTCGTGGATTAGCATATTTCCAACAGGAAATTGGAGATAACAACGTTACAAATCCACCAATAATAACTCAAATAATTGAAAATAATAATTACAATCATAAATCTTTTACAGATTTATCCTTTGAATATAATTCGTTTTTTGAATTTTCATTTATTACACTTACTTATCCAAATGATAAAGTCCAGTATCAGTGGAGATTAAGCGGCAAAGATAACACATGGTCAAAACCAACATATAACACAAAATTAGTTTTGTCGCAAATAGATAACGGTGAGCATAAGCTACAAATACGCTCGCAAAACACTGGTTATTTGTGGAGCAAACCTACTGAAATTATATTTTGGGTAAACAAACCATGGTATAAATCATTTTATTTTATTGCTTTTTGCATAATAATTGTAATAATAATTGTTATTATTTCCATCCATTATTCTATAATTATTAAAGAAAAAAAATGGATTGAGCAAAAAATTCAATCCTTTTTTAAATTGTCATCTGATTTAATTGCAATAATTTCGCCTAATGGAACAATGGTTTTTACAAATTCTATTTGGTCTGAAAGACTTTTATATTTGAACGAGGAATTGAAACAGATTAATTTTTTTGATTTAATTCCAGAAAATGACCTTGTAAAAGTGAAAAACGAATTATCACAACTTATGAATTCTGAGAACTCAATTTCGTTTGAGAGCGGCTTTTTTAATAAGGAAAATATGGTGGGATTTTATTCGTGGAATTTTTCTGTTTCTGCAGATAAAAAGTACTTGTTTGGAATTGGACGTGATATAAACGAAATTATGCAAATGCAATCCGAATTAGCTGAATTGAACAAAAATAAGGATAAATTATTCTCATTAATTTCACACGATTTACGTTCCCCCTTCAATTCCTTACTCGGCTATTCTAAAATGTTGCTTGATGATTTTAACAGTTTTACACAGAGTGAAATTAAGGAAATAGTTGAATCGAGCTACAAATCAAGCAAAAAGGCGTTTGATTTATTGGATGACCTTCTTAATTGGTCAAGAATTCAGATTGACAAAATTTCAGTAATATTAACAGAAGTTAATTTAGAACACATTATTAAAGATGAAATAGATTGGGTAAGTGAACTATTAGTTGGGAAAAATATTTCAATAGAATTAAAAACATTTAAAATAATGTGTAAAATTGACATTAATTCGTATAAAGTTGTGTTAAGAAACATTTTAACTAACGCAATTAAATTTAGTTTACCAAATAACAAAATAGATGTTATTTTGGAAAAAATTGGCAATGATATTGTATTAGTTGTTACTGATTATGGTGTTGGTATTTCTGAAGAAAAGTTAATTAGAATTAGAGAAAACAGAAACAATGATAGCTCATACGGAACAAAAGGCGAAAAAGGGAGTGCGATTGGCTACGAATTAATTAATAAATATGCCGAATATAATCATGGCAAAATTATAATTGATTCAAAACTTAACAAAGGTACAACTGTTAAATTTATAATTAATTGCTTTGATAGATAAAAGTTTTATTTAATTTTAATTAGCAAACCTATCATAAAAATATTTATTTAAATAGTTTTCCAATTTTATTTATTGCTTCTTCAAATACAATTGGCTTTAAAATGTAATCCATTATCTTTAGAGAGATAATTTCAATTATTTTTTGTCTATCCGATTCGGAGCTGCACATTAAAACTGGTAACTCTGAAAATTCGTTGCTACGTCTAATTATTTTAAGCGTTTCTATTCCATCCAAAACGGGCATATTTACATCCAAAATTACTGCATCAAATCTGGTTTTTTCTAATGCTTTAATAGCTTTCAAACCATTATCTGCCCAAACAGCTTCAAAGCCAAACTTATTTTCAACTATTCTTCTAAGAAATAGAAATATTTCTTCTTCATCGTCAACGATTAGAATTTTTTTCATTTTACACTCTTAATCAAGTAAATATATCAAGATTACAAAAATAATATTATTAGAAGAAACGTGGAAGATAATTATTGGAATTAGACTGAATTGGCATAAAATTTGTCATTAAAAAATTTTTTGATAAATAAAAAAGGACCCCACGTATGAGGTCCCAAGGGATAGTTAGCGAGTACCAATCGTAACCATT
>PCUD01000010.1:26333-26852 GCA_002786785.1 Ignavibacteriales bacterium CG18_big_fil_WC_8_21_14_2_50_31_20
TAGCTGATGTTAAGAAATCATCTTTTGCATCAAGACGTTGTACAAAGTTACCAATTGCTCCGAGTGAGTCATCAACTTCTGTTTCAAATAAATCAAGATTTGTTAATAAATCTGATATGTTTGAAGTAGTTAATTCTGCAACACCAATACCTGCACCTGCATCTGTTCCTAATGCATTATTTACAATAGCAGAAACTCCAGCTACAGTATTAGCTCCTGCAGTAGTCAAAGTAGTTGTACCAGCAAGATCTCCACCACCAGTGCTTGTTGCATAATTTACTGTTAATGAATCACCTGAAGAAGCTCCTGTTTGGAATGCGAAACTTGGGGCTGAGCCACCAGCTGAAACCAATAATGCTGTGTCATTAAATTTAGTTGATTCAAATGCACTTGAAATTTCTTCCGCTATTGCTTTAATGTCATTAACAATTGAAGCTTTGTCTGCTGCTGGGTTAGAAGCATCAGCTACTTTTGATTTAATTTGTGTAATCATATCTTTTATAGATATTAACTGACTTT
>PCUD01000010.1:26902-27929 GCA_002786785.1 Ignavibacteriales bacterium CG18_big_fil_WC_8_21_14_2_50_31_20
TTGATAGTGCATTATAAGCCTTTAAAGCACCGATGTTTGTGTTAATTTGAAATCCCATGATATACCTCCATGTATGTTGTTATTCAATTATGGCTTCCTTGCCACATTTTATTGTTTTGCTTTTTTGCTTTTTTCATTGTCCGCACTCAATTAAGAATGCGGACTTTGAAATTGTTTTAGTTACTAACTTAGCCTAATAACTGTAATACTGCTTGTGGTGCAAAATTTAGTTGTGCTAACATTGCTGTTGCTGCTTGTCCACCAATAGAACTTTTAGTGGCATTCAATTGCTCCGTTGCCATATCTGCATCAAACAATCTTGAAACAGATGCTTGTGAGTTTGCAATAGCTGATGTTAAGAAATCATCTTTTGCATCAAGTCTTTGAGTATAGTTACCAATTGCACCAAGGGCATTATCCACTGCAGTTTCAAAACTATCAATATCAAGAGTTGAAATTGAACTTGATGTTACAGCTATTGCTGCGCTTAGATCAGTTGCAATATCTGCATGAACGGCAGTTGCAGAACCACCAGTTACTGTGCCAGCGCCACCAATAAATTCACCATAATTAACGTTTAATGTATCAGAAGAAGAAGCACCTGTTTGGAAACTAAATCCAGTTCCAGTTCCACTTGAACCTGACATTAAAAGATTAGTGTCATTAAATTTGGTAGTTGCAATAGCACTGTCAATTTCAAGAGCAATTGATTTAATATCGTTTGCAATTGAAGCTTTATCAGCAGCAGGGTTTGATGCATCAGCTTGTTTAGATCTAATTTGAGTTAACATATCTTTTATAGATATTAACTGACTTTCGGCTGTTGCCAACATGTCTTTTGCAGACCCAACGTTACCTTGTGCAGCTTGCATTAGTTTTACTTTTTGATCTAACGATTTACCTACGTTAAATCCAGATGTGTCATCAGCTACAGAGTTGATTCTTTTTTGTGTTGCAAGACGTAACTGAGCTTTTTGTGTTTTGGCATTCAAACTTGATAGCGCATTATATGCTTTTAAAGCGCCAA
>PCUD01000010.1:27945-28664 GCA_002786785.1 Ignavibacteriales bacterium CG18_big_fil_WC_8_21_14_2_50_31_20
ATGATATACCTCCATGTATGTTGTTGTTAAATTATGGCTTCCTTGCCACATTTTATTAAATTCTCCTCCCAACTTAGGGAGGAGTCTTATAAATTTTTATCCTAACAATTGAAGTACGGCTTGTGGTGACATATTTAACTGTGCCAACATTGCTGTTGCTGCTTGTCCACCAATAGAACTTTTAGTTGCATTTAATTGCTCCAACGCCATATCTGCATCAAACAATCTTGAAACAGATGCCTGTGAGTTTGCAATAGCTGAAGTTAAAAAATCATCTTTGGCATCTAATCTTTGAACTGAGTTACCAATTGAACCAAGGGCAGAATCAACTTCTGTTTCTAGTGCATCAATATTTGTTAATAAACTTGAAATATTTGAAGTAGTTAAATCTGCAATTCCAACATTACTTCCGGCAGTTCCAAGAGCATCGTTAACTATAGAAGATACACCAGTAACTGAATTAGAACCCGCGGTTACAATAGTCGCAGTACCAGAAAGGTTACCACCACCAGCACTTGTTGCATAATTTACTGTTAATGAATCACCTGAAGAAGCTCCTGTTTGGAATGAGAAACTTGGGGCTGAGCCACCAGCTGAAACCAATAATGATGTGTCATTAAATTTAGTTGATTCAAATGCGCTTGCTATTTCTTCGCCAATTGCCTTTATGTCATTAACAATTGAGGCTTTATCTGCAGCAGGATTAGAAGCATCTGCTA
>PCUD01000127.1:0-543 GCA_002786785.1 Ignavibacteriales bacterium CG18_big_fil_WC_8_21_14_2_50_31_20
CAAACGGCTAAAGCCGTTTATCAAATAAGAATTCTGCCATTTACACAAAATATGGTACAGTCTCTCTGTAAGTTCAATTTCTTCATCTATTAAAATATTTTGTTCGTTATCCTCTGGAAGTTCTCTCTCTAAAATGGATTTATAGTTTATAGATTTCTTAAGAAGTAGAACAAACTCTATATCATCTTTATCCCAAGAATATAACATCTTGAAATCTTCATAAGCTCTATCTGCTACAATTACACTATGTGGTGGCATTGTCATATATTGAGCATGTTTTACATCTGATTGAGAACCCTTTGTCATAAATAAATACGATGGCATTAGTCCATCATAATCTAACAAAGTGAGGAGTTTTACTGCTCCTTTTTGTTTGCGATATTTTGCCCAGTCGAAAACTTTGATACAAAGAGAAATTACTGTGCTATCTAACAAATATATTTTCTTGTCGATTTCATTAAACATCTTTCGCTTTAAGAATCCTCTTCCTTGCAAATCATTTTTTAATGTAAAATAGAATTCTCGAAACATTCTCCAATCTCT
>PCUD01000127.1:556-25132 GCA_002786785.1 Ignavibacteriales bacterium CG18_big_fil_WC_8_21_14_2_50_31_20
ATAGAATTCTCGAAACATTCTCCAATCTCTGTGTTCATTTATATATGATAATGAAGATTTGCTCGGTATCTTTTTATCTATTCCTAAATGATTAACATTACCAGTGATAGATTTTAATCCATTGGTTACTTCCATTATCGAATTTGATTTTGACAAATGAAGAAATAGCATTGAAACCAAATGTGTCCAACTATTTATCCCTTTATTGTGCTTGTCACTTTGGTAGTCTTGAACTACTGTTTTGAAATGTTTTCTGCTTAATACTTGCAAAAGTTGACTAAAAAGTGTTATGTTCATTGTGGCTCCTATTTAAATTTATTTCTCGTAAAAACAAATTTACACTCAGCATTTTTATTTTGCTGAGTGGGAGCCGCTTTTTTTTTTGCTTCGTTTTGGACAGATGTGATTAGAGTATAAAAAAATCCAAGATTTAGGTTTCAGAACCAATTCTTGGATTTTTGTAATTACTATTTTAAAAGAAATAGCACTTTAAGTAAACTGATAATTTGTGCTATTTTTCGTCAACTGTTATTGATCCACCAGAGGTTTTTGCTGTTAATGAAGAACCACCATTATTAAATTTACCCACAAATTTTGACTTTGTTAACTCGTTCATTTTAGAGTTATTAAAGTTATTTTTTATACTTCCACCAGAAGTTTTTAATAAAACATCTGCTGTAAATACTGGATTAAGTAGAATTGAAATATCGCCACCAGATGTACCTAGTTCAATTCCTCTATTTTCACCATCATAATTTAATACAATATCACCACCACTTGTTTTTGCTGATATTTCACCTTCGTTAGAAAATATTTCTATATCACCACCAGAAGTAGCTGCCTCCAAACCACCTTTTAATTCTTTAACTACAATATTACCGCCTGAAGTCTTCAATACTGAGCGCCCAACATATTTGATAATTGAAATGTCTCCACCAGAAGTGATTGCTCCTAAATCACCTTTAGAATTTTCAACTTCAATATCACCACCAGATGTGATTATTTCCTTGGTTCCATCAACCATTTTAATGCCAATATCTCCACCAGAAGTTTTTAAATCTAACTTAAATTTTGAAGGAACACTTACGATGAGTTTAAAACCTCTCGAAAAAGAAAAAATATCCCAATCAGATTTTTTTTCAGATTTCACTTTAACAACTCCGCTTTCATAAGAAAAATCAAAATCATAATAGTCATTAATTTTTTCACTCCCTTCAATAACAACACTTACTTCTTCCTTATCCCAACTACTAATAATTATATCAGCAGAAACCATTTTAGCAAAAAGTGTTTCTCCCATTTTTACATCATAGTGTTTTTCGAATAAAACTTTTTCTTTTGCAATTGAAGTGGTTGAGCTAATAAATACAAAAATAGTTAAAATTAAAAGCATGATAAGTTTAGTTTTAGCGTATAACATTTTTCTATCCTCCATTGTTTTATTTTATTTAGACTCATAAAAATCTAAAAAGTTACAGCAATTCATATTTTTCATGCTTTGTTTTTGTACTATTTTTGTATGTTTAGTTTTAAAATAAATTAGGTTTAAATGAAGTTTCTAATTGTTGCAATTGGTGCAGGTATTGGCGGTGGTGCCCGCTACTGGTTATCAAATTTTATATCAAAAACACTTCCAATATTTTTCCCTTTTGGAACCATTGCTGTAAATATTATTGGAAGTATAATTCTTGGCATTTTAATTTTTGGATTTGAGGAAAAAGGGAATTTAAGCACCACTCTAAAACTTTTAATTGGAGTTGGTTTTTGCGGTGGTTTTACAACCTTTTCTACTTTTTCATTAGAAACTTTTAATCTAATTAAAAACACAGAATTTCTATTAGCTGGATTAAATGTTTTAGGAAGTTTATTTTTTACAATATTAGGTATATATGTTGGCTATTTAATTACGAGGTAAATTATGAATAGTTTTCAAAATGCAAAATTGCTACGAATATTTGTTGGTGAATCAGATAAAATTGGAAATGTTAATGTTTATGAAAAAATAGTAACTATTGCTCGTGAAGATAAGCTTGCAGGGGCAACAGTTTACAGAGGAATTATGGGATTTGGGAAAAATAGTATAATTCATACTTCAAAAATATTTGCTCTTTCTGATGATATGCCGCTTGTAATTGAAATTGTTGACAGCGAAAATAAAATTGACTCATTCATACCAAAAGTTAAAAATATTTTTGAAAAGGCTGATAATGGTGGTTTAATTACAATAGAAAAAGCAGAAATAATATATTACACATCTTCTAAGAATGCTTAATGCAAAGTTTAGTGCAAAAATATTTATCCTTTTTTCTAATATTCCCAATCACCTTATCAGCTCAGAATAATAATAGCTTTATCCACATTGAAAATGAAATAAGCAAATATTTATCAGTTTGATTAAATTAGGATAAAAATATTATTTTTACATTTTTAATAATTACTGTTTTTACAATAATTGCTATACAATTGATTTATTTAATAAGTGAGATAAGACCTACAATTAATAATATTCCACAAATATCACTTTGTTAATTAATTTATTTTAATTGACATATTATTTAATCTGTTTTAATAAGGAACAAATGAAAACTTATTTTATAATTTATGTTAAGAATTTTGATAAATCCAAAATATTTTATGAATTACTTTTTAACAAAAAACCAATTATTGATGAACCAGGAATGGCTGAATTTGAATTGCCAGGTGGAGCTGCGTTAGGAATAATGCCTGATTCAAGTCTTGAAAAATTATTTGGAGAAGATTTCAAAATTGAGAAAAACAGAAAAACACTTCCACAAACTGAATTGTATTTTTTAGTTGAAAATGCACTTTTGTTACATAACAAAGCCATTCAACTAGGAGCTACTGAAATTAGAACTTTTTCTAAAATGGATTGGGGTCATAAAGTTGCGTATAGTATTAACCACGATGGTCATATTTTAGCATTTTCAGAGGAAAGTTAAAATAAAATGATAAGTTAGAGAATATAGTTAAAATTCAATAATTATTTTTCACGCTCAATAACATAATTAACTAATTTAATTAAAGAAGTTTTGAATTCAGAATCCTCAAAAATATTTAAGCAGTTTTTTGCTTTTTCTGAATATTCATTAGCAATCTCTATAGCATAATTAATACCATTACTTTCTTTTACAAAATCTATTATTTCTTTTATATTACAATTCTTTCCTTTACGTATTTCTTTAATAATGGCTTTTCTTTTTGAGTTAGCACTATTATTAAGCGCATAAATTAAAGGCAGTGTAAGTTTCTTTTCTTTAATGTCACCACCCTGAACTTTTCCAAATACTTTTGTTTTGCCAACAAAATCCAGAATATCATCTTTTATTTGAAATGCTATTCCTAAATATTCACCATAATTTTTTAGAGCTAAAATCTTTTCTGTATTTTCAGTTGAACTTAAAGCGCCAATTTCGCAGCATGTTGAAAATAAAGATGCGGTTTTATCTGAAATGATTTGGAAATAAATACTTTCATTTATGTCTAACTTTTTAGCTTTGTAAATTTGGAGTAATTCACCTTCAGACATTCTTTTAACTGTATCAGTTATAGTCTTAAGAAAATCAAAATCATTGTTGCCCACAGCAATCATTAAACCTTTTGAAAGCAAAAAATCGCCAACTAAAACAGATATTTTATTTCCCCAAATTTTATTTAATGAAGGAAATCCTCTTCTTTTTTCAGCCTCATCTACCACATCATCGTGGACTAAAGTTGCTGTATGTAATAATTCAACAAGTGAAGCTCCTCGATAGCTTCGTTCACTTATTGTTCCACTTAATTTTGCAGAAAGCAAAACAAGCAAAGGTCTAATTCTCTTACCTTTTTGTGAAAGTATAAAACGAAGTGCATAATCTAATATTTTTTTATCGGATGATAATTCAGATTTAAAAAACGAATTAAAGCCAAGTAATTCGGTTTTTATGGGGTTTTGTAATTCTTTTAAATTTATTTTAGTCATCCGCTCATTAATTTTGAATTATAATTACACCCATTATTTTTATGACATTACTAATAAAAATCATTCTGTTATACTTTTCTTAGAGAATACTTTTGAAACAAAAATACTAATTTCATAAAGCAAAGTAAGTGGAATTGCAAGCAATATTTGTGCAACTGGGTCTGTGCCTGGTGACAAAATAGCAGCAAGGATTAATATAACAATTATTGAATGTTTTCTATATCGTCTCATCATTTGTGGAGTTAAAATTCCAATTTTGGAAAGCAGAAATGAAAGCATTGGTAATTCAAAAACCAAACCAGCACCAAGCATAATTGAAATGATAATTGCAAAATATTCAGCAATTGCAAAGTTATTTTCAATTTCTACTGAACCAAATTCTCCTGCGAATTTTAAGGTTAATGGAATCATTAAAAAATAAGCAAAAGCAATTCCTGCAAGAAAACAAATAGTTGAAAATACAACTATTAGTGTAATATATTTTTTTTCTTTTTGCTTTAATGCTGGGGCTATAAATTTCCATAATTGATAAAATATATTTGGAATGCTTAAAATTATTCCACCAGTAATTGCAATTTGCATAAAAAGAAATAATTGACCAAATGGACGTAAATTTTGAAGACTAATGTTAGCTTTCTTTGCAGGAAGCAGTAAAATACTTTCAACTAAGAGATCAATAAAAATCCATGTAATAATTGTCCCAATTACAATTCCAATAAGCGAATAAACAAAACGCCATCTTAACTCTTCTAAATGTTGAAGAAAGGACATTTCACCTTCATGTTCCTCTCCATCTTCCAAAAGTTTATCTTCTTCTGAGCTCAATTTATTTATCTAATCCAGAATAAAGTGGAAATTTCCCACACAATTGTTTTACTTCATTTTTTATTAATTCTAATTCACCAGCATTTTCAAAATTAGTAACAGCTCTATCAATAAATGAAGCAATTATTTCCATCTCAGGTTCCTTCATTCCACGAGTCGTCATAGCTGGAGTTCCAATCCTAATTCCACTAGTAACAAATGGACTTTTAGAATCGAAAGGAATCATATTTTTATTCACTGTTATTCCAGCTAATCCAAGTGCAGTTTCAGCTTTTTTACCACTAATGTTTTTATATGTTAAATCAACCAACATTAAATGATTATCAGTTCCACCAGAAATAATATCAAATCCTTTATTTATCAACTCGGTGGAAAGTTTTTTAGCATTGACCATAACTTGAATTGCATAATCTTTGAAAGAATCATCTAACACTTCTTTAAAAGCGACAGCTTTTGCCATAATAATATGCATTAATGGTCCGCCTTGAATACCAGGCATAATCATACTATCAAATAACTCGGACATTGTTTTAAGTCTGTCACCTTTAAAAGTTTTAATTCCTAATGGATTTTCTCTATCTCTACCCTTTCCAATCATTATAACACCACCACGCGGTCCACGAAGTGTTTTGTGAGTTGTTGTTGTAACAACATCACAATAAGAAAGTGGGTTATTTAAAAGTCCTTTTGCAATAAGTCCTGCAGGATGCGACATATCAGTCATTAATAATGCACCAACTCTATCAGCAATTTCTCTAAATTTTGCATAATCCCATTCACGTGAATAAGCACTTGCACCAGCAATAATTAGTTTTGGATTTTCTTTTGTAGCAATATCCTCAATAATATTATAATCAAGTTCCTTTGTCATTTCATTTAGTGGATACCCAACAGCATTATAAATTTGTCCAGAAAAATTAACTGGTGAACCGTGAGTTAAATGCCCGCCATGATCTAAACTTAATCCAAGAATTTTATCACCAGGATTAAGTAATGCCATATAAACACCCATATTTGCTTGTGAACCACTATGTGGTTGAACATTTGCATATTCAGCACCAAATATTTGCATTAAGCGAGATTTAGCAACTTCTTCAGCCATATCAACAAATTCACAACCACCATAATATCTTTTACCTGGATATCCTTCGGCATATTTATTAGTTAATACTGAACCAGCAGCTTGTAAAACAGCTTTTGAAACAAAGTTTTCAGAAGCTATTAATTCAAGATTATTTTCTTGTCTGTCAATTTCCAATTTTAGAATTTCGGAAATTTCTTTATCATTGCTCAAATATTCTAACATTTTTTCTTCTAATTTAATATATAATTATTTTACTCTAATTGATCTATTTATCCAGCCGTAAGTATCACCTTCAATTTTTATTACATCCCCAGATTTATATTTTCTGAAAAAGTAATCTTCTTGTTTGGGAATTGAATTTTCAAGAGCTTTAACACGCTCTGAAGCAGAAGAAGACATTGAGCCTCCAATTCTTGCAGCTTGAGAATAAGTATCAGAAGCTAATTTATAAACGCACTTATCCATAAATTCGAAACTACCACTTTGGCTTGCTGCTTTTTCATAAAGTTGAGCTTCTAAATATACTGGTAAATCCCATGATTCGTCACTAGCTTTAGACGCTTTTTGCAAATACGAACGAGCAACAGATAATTGATCTAATTTATTATAAATAATAGCAATGTTAAAATAATTATCACGATTTGTTGGGTCCAATTCTATTAGTGTTTTATATGCCTTAATTGCATCATCTGTTCTGCCAACTTTTTGATACAAAGTAGTGAGTTTTCTCCAATATGTTACAACTTCAGGACTTTTCGCACATAAAAATTCTAATGGTTCAATTGCTTTATCAAATTGTTCTGCTTTGCTACACATTTCAGCATATTTCCAAGCTTTTTCCATATTATCTTTATCTAAATCCCATGCTTTTTTCATGTATTCAACTAATTGGTTCATGTCCTCTGCTAAATCAGTAATTCTTGAATTCCATGTTTCGTTTTCTGAATCTTCTTCTGCTAATTTTAAGTATAATTCAAGGGCTTTAAGTTTATAGCCATTTTCATCAGTTGCGTTATTTGCATAAAGTAGCCCAAGATGATCTTTATAAAATGGATCCGCATTTGGATTTTTTTCTAAAGCAGTTAAATACGCCTCAATTTTTTCATCAGGGGTAGCTTCTGACCATTGTTCAATAACATAAGCCTTTTTCATGATAAAATATTCTGGGTCTTTTGCTCCAACCTCAACTGACCTATCATACAATTTAATTGCTTTGGCTGTATAGGCATCTTTTTCTTCTTTTGTTGTAGCAACACTATCATGCATAAAAGTTACAATATCTTCCATTTTTTTAAAAGGACGATATTTGAGAAATTGGCTTGGATCAGTGTCAATAATAATCCAACCATGAGGTTCTGCACTTTTATAGTCCTTATTTTTATACGATTCATAAAATAGACTAAATTCTGCTATCAAATTAACTTCATTTTGAGCCTTAATAGTTTGAATACTCATAAGAAGCAATAATATTGATATTAAAGTTATTTTTAAATTTTTCACTTTACTCTCCAATTTTTATGATTACCTATCTTCTCTAACAAACCACAATTCACCCAAAGTTAAAGTAATTGCAGCATTAATAAATTGTTCTTTAATTAAATTATTTTCAGTAGTACCTCTTAAACCAGCCATAATTGCAAAATCTATCATATTTATGTCTCCAAATGGAATAGTAATTCCACTATGTAATGAATACTGGTTAATGTTTATACCATTAAAAGTGTATTGAGTTTCCTCATAACTAAAACCAAATCTATAACTAATTCTTTCTAAAGCTGTAGAATTCATCCTAACAGATTTATCTTTGTACGCAAATCCCAAACTATATTTTGTTAAATCTTTTAAATTAGTATCATATTTGCCATTAAATTGATATTTTGAAAATGGTTGAAATAAATAGTCGAAAAGAATCAAGTAATTTTCATTCCAAGAATAACTTGCTCCAAAAGTGTATTTTGTTGGAAGAATAGTTTTAACTTCGCCGAGTAGGTTTTCTGTTACACCAATTGAAGTAGTAGTAACAATAGAAGTATCTGTGGTTAAATCGGATGCAAAATTAGCCAATGCCGATAATCGTAAAACAGAATTATTAGAATTTTCTGATTTATTTAATAAATCTAAAATATTTCCTGAAATTATCGAAACTGTTGTCCCCATTCCTCTGTATTTATATTGAGTTTCATATGAGACATCCTTAAAACTAGAATTGCTTGCAAAGTCTTGATATGATAAATATTTATTTGCCCCAGTATAGTACTCAACAGCTAGCCCAATTGAAGAATTTGTTGGTACTAAAACAGAACTTCCAATAAAGACTTTTGAAAGTGATCCTGAGCCTTTAAATGTTTCTTTGTAATCACCAAATAATGAATTATTTAGGCTATTAGAAATATCATAGCTAAGAGCTGAAACAGGTATTAACCCAATTGCTAATGATATACCCAAATCTCTTTGAATTGGAAAACCAATAGTAAACCCAGAAAATATTATATTGGAATGAAAAACCTTTGAATTATTATTTGACGCAGAAGTTCCAAGATATCGAGCACTTACACCTAATTTTGTAAATTCTAAATTAGTCCAACTTGCTGGATTATAACCTTCAATATAGTCTTTATCAATAACAGCAGAACCAAGTTCACCAAAACCCATTCTGTAAGCAGTGTGTGAATTAACCAAATCTCCAATACCAAACCGGGAATAAACCGCTCCGCTTTGTGCATTTAAAAAATTAACAGTTATAAATACGATGTAATACATTATTTTATTCATTATTCTCAATTTTTAGATGTATAAATAATTTCCAAATAAGGTCTTAATTTTAAGTCAGTGTTTTCAGAACCATAAATCGCAATTTTATTTAATGATTCTACTTCATCGGCAGTAAATAGTTTCAAGCCGTTGTTACCAGTTGAAATCCATTCTTGCACATATTTAGTAATATCACCAGTATAGTATGACAAACTATCTAATTCTAAATTAATAACTGAATAATCTGTATTGGTTTTAGAAAGTTCATAATCATTTATTAATGCAACTTTTAAATAATCTGTTTTAATAGTTCCAATTTCCGATTCGCTTTCATCAACATGTAATTTAAGAGTTGCTTTATTAATTATTGAATATTTTGGAACTTTTGAAACATCAACAAAAAGATTAGAATGAATTGGAATACCACCTTGAACAAAAATATTGTTATTATTTGTTGCAGGTAATTTTCCCTTTACGACATGAACATCTGAAGAAACTATTGCTGTTAAAGTATCAGTATAATTATTAGGAACTTCCACAATCAATTTTAGGCGAGTTAATCGAGTATCTTCAGCACTTGAAATTGCAGGGAAACCGAGTATTTTCTCAGTGGTATTTGTAAAATTAAAATATATACCATAATTAGCTTCCTGAGTTTCAGATGAAAATAATTTCATCCAATTCTCAACTAAAGCTTTATTTAAATCTAAAGTAATTAAAGTATCATTACTAAAATCATGATTAGAACTTACATTTTCATTATTAAATTGTAAAGCTTCTAAATTGGCAATTGTAAAATCGAGTGAATTCCAATCCTCTGCTATTTCGTGAACAGTAAAATCAAAACTATTATTTGTATTTCCCTTAGTGTAAATTGGTTGCATTTCAATAAAGGCATTTTTTAGGACTAAACTGTCGCCAAGAATTGCTTTTTTAATTGAATCAGGAAAAAAGAAAAGAAATTTCATTAACATTGTTGATTCAACATTTCCATTTTTGCCTAAAAATATTTTCGTAGAAGATGCTAAATCAAGAGTATCGGTATTATAAAATCTTGCTTTTTGTTCAAATGCTGCATCGAGACTATTAATTTGAGTAACATTAATTAAATCTTGATTTGGCAATAAATTAGAACCTAAAGATGTCGGGTTATCATCACAACTAATTAATCCAATAATTAAAATTGAAATCATAAAAAATCTAAATAATTTATTTAACAAGTGATTTACCTCCAGTAAAATCTTCAATTATTAAATTGCACACATTTAAAAAATTTTGAGCTATAAAATTGGGTGTTTTATTTCTATTTTTCAATGAAATAATTTTTCCCAAATCATTTTTATAATTAACTAAAACTGTTTTTAGATTAGCATTAATTCCACATTCAATATCAGAAATTGAATCACCAACAAAATAGGATTTTCTTAAATCAATATCTAAATCATTTGCAGCTTTAAAGACTAATAAAGGAGAAGGTTTTCTGCATTTACTTTCTTCTTCTGTACTAAAATCAGGGTGGAATGGACAAAAATAAAAAGCATCAATTTCAGTATTAAATTGCATTTTTAAAATTAAATTAATCTTTTCATTTACAGCAAGAACATCACTTTCAGTAAAATATCCTCTTGAAATGCCAGATTGATTAGAAATTACAATTATTTTAAAGTTAAAATCGTTTCTTAATTTTGCAATTCCTTCTCCAACCCCTTCAAAAAGATTAACAAGATTTGGATCGGATAAATATCCTGGGTCAAAATTGAGAGTATTATCTCTATCAAAAAAAACAGCTGGATTTGACATAAATCTTTATTGTTTCACAATTTTTTTATATAAAGAAACATAATTTTTAGCAGAGTTTAACCAGCTAAAATTAATTTTCATTCCATTTTTCATCAATTTTTCCCATGCTTTTTTATCTCGGAATAATGAAATAGCTTTTTCAATTGTTTCTAATAAATCTTTAGTTTCATAATTTTCAAAAACAAAACCATTCCCTTTTTTACCATTTAATTCATAATTTTCCACGGTGTCAGCAAGACCACCTGTTTTTCTCACAATAGGAATAGTTCCATAAACTAAACTATACATTTGATTTAATCCACAAGGTTCATATTTAGAAGGCATTAAAAACATATCTGAGCCAGCTTCTATTAGATGTGCTAGAACATCATCAAATCCAAGATAGCATGCAAATTTATTAGCATATTTAATTTCAGCATCCTCAAAGAATTTGTGATATTTTTTTTCACCAGTTCCAAGCAAAACCAGTTGAACATCTAAATCCATAATCTGCTTAAATGTTTGTTTTAGAAGGTCAAAACCTTTAATATCTTCTAATCTTGAAATCATACCAATAATTGGAATTTCTGGATTAAATTTTAAATCAAATTTATCGGCTAATTCCTCTTTGTTTTTCATTTTATTTTTAAGATTATCAGCAGAGAATTTTTTAGCAATTTTTTTATCCTTTTCAGGATTCCAAATTAATGTATCAATACCATTAATAATTCCAAATAAATCATTTTTTCTTGCATTAATTTCTTCAATTAGTCCACTACTAATTTCTGGGATATTACAAATTTCGTTGGAATAAGTTTCACTCACAGTACTAATATTGTCAGCAAATTTAAGTCCAGTTCTTAAAAAATTTAATTTATCATTAAACAATGCGAAATTATTGTTATTAAATTCTTCAGGTAAGCCTGTTTTTTCAAAATTATTTTTAGGAAAAATTCCTTGTTGCCTAATATTATGAATTGTTAACAGAGTTTTAATGTTTTGGAAAACTTCATTGTCTTTATAAATGGTTTTTTGGAATACAGGTACTAATGCAGTTTGCCAATCATTTAAGTGAATAACATCAGGAACCCACCCTAATTTTTCAATTAACTCGAAAACAGATTTCGAAAGTAGGATAAATCTTTCATCATTATCTTTATATTCTGTACCTTTTAATGGGTCAATGTATAAACTATTTCTGCTGCCAAAATATTCTTCATTATCTAGAAAATAAATCTGAACCCGGGCTTTACTTCCAACCAGAAAAGATGAGCGAAGTGAATAAATAACTTCCTTTTTCCCAATAGTTGTAGTTAAATCTTTTAATCTAACAACTTCATGGATTTTGTATTTTCTTTCATCAATTGATCCATATTTAGGAACAACAATTCTAACTTGATGCCCTAACTCTTGCAACTTTTGTGGCAAAGCAGAAGATACATCTGCTAATCCACCAGTTTTGATGAATGGTACAACCTCTGAAGTAACAAACAATATTTTTAAACTTTTAACTTGAGCCATTTTTCCTCTGTTTCTTTTATTCAGAAAACAATCTACAAAAATACAAAAATATTGACTCTCTATCAAAAATATTCGATATTAAGAGTTCTATTCATTTAAATGTAGTATTTGTCAATTTATAAAATAAACTCAAAAAACCATATGATAACTTTACTCAGAAATCCAAAACAGATAATAAGTATAGACAGCAATGGAAAGAATTGTAAGCGTGGCAAAGAAATGCATGATATTGGGCTACTGTTGGAACATTCAATTCTTCTAGAAAATGGGAAAATAAAAAGTATTATTCATAATTCTGAAATTGAGAATTCACAATTCCAATCAGAAATTAATTTAACAAACAAAATTGTACTTCCGGGTTTTGTTGAATGCCATACTCACACGGCTTTTTCTGGTTCGCGGGCAGAAGAGTTTAAATTTAAACTTAATGGTGTTAGCTATGAGGATATTTCCAAACGTGGAGGTGGAATTACAAACACAATGAATGCAGTGCGTAATTCATCATTTGATGAGTTAATTAAATTAATTAAACCACGAATTGATTATTTTATTTCACAAGGAATAACCACACTTGAAATAAAAAGTGGTTATGGTTTAAGTTTTTATGACGAAATAAAACTTTTACAAGTAATTAAAGAATTGAATAAAATATGTAAAATTGATATTATTCCTACATTTCTTGGTGCGCATACTTTCCCACCTGAATATAAAAATGATAATGATAAATATATTGATTTAATAATCAATGAGCTTATTCCTTACGTTGCAAATCATAATCTTGCAAAATTCTGCGATGTATTTTGCGAATCAACCGCATTTTCAGCTAAACAAACCGAAATAATATTTAAAGAAGCAGTAAAAAATGGATTGAAATTAAAACTTCACACAGAACAATTTAATTCCATTGGTGGATTGGAAGTTGGAATTAAAATGAGTGCAACAAGCGTAGACCATTTAGAAGTATTGCAAGATCATCAAATTGAACTTTTTAAAACTAGTGATACTACTGCTGTCCTTCTGCCTGGAGTTTCATTTTTCTTAGACTACGAGTATGCTCCAGCTCGAAAATTAATTGAAGCTAATGCAATTGTAGCGCTTGCAACTGATTTTAATCCAGGGTCTTCACACATTTCTAATTTTCAACTAATAATGTCACTTGCAGCTATTAAAATGAAAATGACAATTGAAGAAATATTATCAGCAGTTACAATAAATGCTGCAAAAGCATTAGATATTTCTGAAAGTGTTGGGAGTATTGAAATTGGTAAAAATGCTGATTTTTCTGTTTTTGATGCTATTGATTATTCCGAAATAATATATAATGTTGGTAAAAATTTAAATGTTATGACAATCAAAAAAGGAGAGGTTATTTATGAAGCTTAATTATTTATTAAAATTAACAATTTTATATTCATTTATGATTTTTTTAAATCATTCAATAATTGCACAAAATGCAAAAGTTCAACTTGGAATTGAAGTTTTAGCTAAAAGTAATTTTGAAATATTAAAAGGTAAAAAAGTTGGACTAATTACTAATGCTTCTGGAGTTGACAGCCACCTTAATTCAACAATTGATATTCTTAATTCTGCAAAAGGATTTGAGTTAGTAGCATTATTTGGGCCTGAACATGGAATTAGAGGTGATGTAGAAGGTGGGGATAATATTAGCGATTATACTGATAAAACCACAGGGCTACCAGTATACTCTTTATATGGTAAAAACAGAAAGCCACCTACAGATATTCTTGATAAAATTGATATATTGATTTATGATATTCAAGATATTGGATGTCGGTCATATACTTTTATTAGTAGTTTAGGTAAAGTAATGGAAGCTGCAGCAGAAAACAATAAACAAGTTATTGTTCTCGACCGCCCAAATCCATTAGGTGGAAATAAAGTTGAAGGAAGTATTGTCGAAGAAGGTTTTTTTTCGTTTATTAGCCAATTCCCTATCCCCTATGTCTACGGGTTAACAGTAGGTGAATTAGCAAATATGATTAACAATGAGGGAATGCTTGAAAACAAATTAAAGTGTAGTTTAATAGTAGTAAAAATGGAAGGTTGGAAGCGTAATTTTTCTTTTGAAGATACTGGATTAAATTGGGTACCGACTTCACCTCATGTTCCTCATAAAGATTCACCAGCTTTTTATGTAATGTCTGGAATTGTTGGAGAGCTTAGAGATGTTATTTCTATTGGAGTGGGTTACACACTTCCCTTTCAGACTTTTGCATACAAAGGTGTTGACGGAATTGAATTAGCAAACCGCCTAAATAATTTAAATCTTTCTGGAATTATTTTTATGCCTATTTCATATAAACCATATTATGCTTTTGCAAAAGGTGAACAAATTTCTGGAGTTGAAACTTTTATAACCGATTTTGATAAAATAGAATTAATGAAAACTCAACTTTATGTACTTCAAGAATTAAATTTAATGTACCCTAATTTCAAAATTCTTGATAAATCAGCTGCAAATCACTTACGAGCTTTTGACAAAGCGATGGGTACTGATAAAGTTAGAATTGATTTTTCTAAAAACTATTCTGTTGCAGATGTTGAAAAATACTTAGATAAAGATATTGAAGCTTTTAAGTTATTATCAAAAAAATATTATTTATATGAATAAGTTAACCATTAAAAGGTACTTTTGTATTCTTCAATACTTAAGAAGTGATACTTAAAAAACAAGAACCAACTTTGTGTATAGATTGAAAATTATTTTTCAATCCTTAGATTTACATCACCAACAGGCCAACGGGCTCGCAAATTAAGTGTGTCTGGGTGTACAAAGAAATCTTCGGAAAACACAAAAGGATTTATTTTTCCATAATTGTATTTTCCGTTTTTATCTCTATCATCAAATATCCAAACTACATATTTGCCTGGTAATACTCTTTCAAAATTATAAGTACCATCCTTATTGACTTTTGCTGAATATTTTAACTTTGAATTTGTTGTGTTTTCAATAACAACAACTAAATTTGATACGCTGTCAACCGAATTTATTTTCCCCGATAAACCTGAAAATTCTCGTCCACTAAGTGTTTCAATTGAATAATTTTGGATGCTATCTAAACTATTATTCGCAGCATCTCTAACCATACCATGATTTATCTTAAACTCAATTTTTTCGTTAGTTTCAGGATTATTCAATAATTTTATATTAAATTTAGCATCATTATGTTTTTCAACTTCATATTTATATTTTTCAAAAATCAAAGCATTTTTAAGATTATATAAACTTATTCCATCATCATAATTAATTGTAAAATTTGGATTAATAAAATCTAATTTATTTTTTTCAAAAGGTGTTGTGATGCTTTTAATTTTTGGAGCAACAGTATCTGGTTTTTCATTAACAACAAATTCAAAACTTTCAAGCTCCATTTTATTGGAATATTGATCAAAAATATTTTTCGCTATCAAATAATTATTCCCAGTATTAGATAGTGAATCCTTGATGGATAAAAAATATTCAAATTTACTTTTGTTCCCTTGATAAAGATATAAAACATCTTTTTTACTATTTGCGGTGGAATCAAATATATAAAAATTTGTTGCATTTATTTTAGAAGAATCCAAATACTCCGAAAACTCAACCGAAAGATGATTTTTATCAGTCATAGTTACATTTGAAATAAATGGAGGAATCGTATCTTCTATTGCTAACTTAAATTTTATACCACTTAAACTATTTAGCGAATCTTTTATAAACACTGCTTTTGAGGAAACTCCATAAGCATCATCACCAATATTATAAAGGCGGTTCCCATTTTCATCCTTTAATGCAAATAATCTATATTCTCCATTCTTTAAACCCATTAAGCTAAAGTAGCCACTATCACCAACTTGAGTTATGCTTTGTGGTTTTTCAAAAATTGGATTAGCAAATGAATCAGATTTCATATTAGCAAAAACCATAATGCCCGTTACTTTATTATCTATAACTTTACCACTAATTTTTCCCACATCTATTTTATTACCAGTTGAAAACGAAATATTTACTGCATCAACCAATTGATTACTATTATTTATGTCTTTTATTTTGGATCCAACTGATAGAGTGTAGGTTGTGTTAGCTAAAAGTGTATCATCAAAAGTAATTTCCACAGAAGTGCCAGTCCAATTATATTCAAGATTTTTAACTTCTGGTGAAATAAAAAGTGCATCCAAAAGTGAAAGTTTATCAACATATTCAGAAAATTCAATTTCAAAGTAATTACTGTTAAAATTTAATGTGCCATTATTTGGATAAATATAAATAATTTTTGGTGGAATTAAATCTTTTGGCCCACCAGGTGGTGATTGTTGATTAGCACATTTGGTTAAAATAATTCCAATAATTAAAAAGAGAATAAATTTTGAAATAATTTTCATTGCGAATTTCTCCATCTTCTGTAAGCACGAACATTTTCGTTATGTTCACTAAGTTTTGTTGAAAATTTATGCCCTCCAGTTCCATCTGCAACAAAATAAATATATTTTGTTTTTTCTGGAAATATTGCTGCAAGTACGGCTTTTTTACCAGGATTATTAATAGGACTTGGGGGCAATCCCGAATTAATATATGTATTATATGGAGAATTAATTTCTAAATCCTTAAAATAAACTTTGTTTTTTTGTCTTGAATTTCTTTTTAGATATTGTATTGTTGGGTCAGCTTGCAATCTAATTCCTCTCTTCAAACGATTATGATAGACACCTGAAATGAGTTTGAATTCAGATTCTTTATTAGTTTCTCCATCAATAATTGAGGCTAAAGTTAAAATTTCATTTTTGTTCATTTCCAACTTTACCATTTGATTAACAACTGAATCACTCTCAAATATTTTATCCATTTCTGATTTAAGCTTTTTTATCACATCGTAAATTGAACTATTTGCACGGAAATAATATGTATTTGGCAATAAATATCCTTCCAAACTAATAGATAAAACATTTTGTGTGTTTAAAAAAGATCTATTTTTGCTTAATGCTAAAAACTCCTTACTATCAATGCCTAATTTTTCTTCAAGCAATTCAGCTAAATTATGCTGCCAAATTCCCTCTGGAATTGTAACAAGAACTTGCTCACCTGGAGTTCCTTTCAAAAACAAATCAATTAATTGAAAATAATTTAATCCATTTTTTATTAAATAATTCCCCGATTTAACTTTTGTATCCGCACCATACATAAAAGCAACAATGTTCATATTCATAGTACTGGAAATAATATTTTGACTATAAAGATTGTCTACAATTGTACTAAAGGTATCCCCTGGTTTAACTATAAATCTTTTTGGTGCTTTGCCATTGTAGTAATTTGGGCCTAAAAAAGCAAATAAAAACAAACTAAATACAAAACTCCAAAAACCAATTATTAGATAAAATTCGTTTTTACTTAAATGAAATTGCTTCAATAAACTATTTGTTTTATTCAAAAAATGTTATCCTATTTTTAGAAAAATTAAATTAAAATATAATTAATTCATTCAAAATAATGGAGAATAGATTTTATAAAATATTCCATAAATAAGATTAACAAATTAATTGTAATAAATAACGGCTGATTTATATAAAAAAAACGGATTTATTCAAAAATCATGCTTGTATATCAAATGCTACTTTATTAAGTTTGGGCTTAAAATTTTTGTTGCCGGAGTGGCGGAATTGGTAGACGCGCTGGATTCAAAATCCAGTTTGGGCAACCAAGTGCCGGTTCGAGCCCGGCCTTCGGTACAAAAATAAAAAGTCCTTGTTTTGTAAGGACTTTTTATTTTTTAAAGACTTATTATTGAATTACTTATTTAATAAGCATTCCTGCAAAGAACGCGGGACTACTCAATAATTTTATTTAACGAGCATCATTTTCATCGATTTTGTATAACTGCCACTTGTTAATCTGTAAAAATAAACGCCACTTGATAAATTACTTGCATCAAAGTTTATTTCATATCTTCCTTTGCTTTGCTCTTGATTTATTAACGTTTTTACTTCTTGTCCGGTTATATCATATATTTTCAAACTTACTAATCCATCATTTGGTATTTGATATTTAATAACCGTACTTGGATTAAATGGATTTGGATAGTTTTGCTCTAATGCATAATCTGTTATTGATAATGTTTCATCAAACGAGATTACTTTATTACTCGCTTTTGCTAAATCACTTTTTGTTGAGAAGGTACTAATAATGGCAATATTATCTGCAACGTTTTTGGCTACAACTAATTTAAGTTTTACTTGTTTACTGCCTATTCCTTCGGTATTTATTGTATAAGAAACAGAGCTTTCTTCTTCAGAATCCAATTTTGAGGTTTCAATTTTTCAAGAACTCCAATTGCCATATTTGTATTTATATCAACTAATTGATATTCAAATCCAAATTGTCTTTCTAAATTTTCTTTATCTATCAAAGTATAATTTACGTCAAAACTGAAATTTGATTTATCTGTTAAAAAGAAGCTTTCTGTTTCAAACAAACTTATAGCCTCTTCGTTTGATTTTGTTACAGTAGTGTCCTCAATTTCTACAAAATCAATTGTTTTACCGTCAACCTTAATATTGTTTACTTCAAAAATTAAATTTGATTTTCCGTTATTAAAAACGATTTCTCTGCCTTTTATTGCTTCATTATCAGAACTTGTTTTTGATAACGTTGCATCAACAGTTGTTGAATTAAAATAATATGGTACAGATGTGGTATTTAAAGTCTGAATTGCCATATCTGTGTAATTAACTCCATTGCTCAGTTGAACATAATTGTCATATCTTGTTGGTTGGGCTGCTAAATTTACATTGGGTTTATAATATCTTACTGCTTGACCATCACCAGCGTAGGCAACTACATAACCATACAAAGAGTTTCTGGAGTTCACGTTTATTGATTCTACACTACATCCACTGCCATAACTAAATCTTGTAAGCATACCCCAAGTGTTTAAATTGCCAGTTCTTAAGTTGCCTTCCAAAATATATGTATATGGATTTTCAGTTAGCCAAACAACTCATGGGCGGTTTAACGTAATTGCTATTGAGGGATTAAAGTTTGATGCATATCCACTTGTTGAAGACGGTTCTGAATAATATAAAAACGACATTGTTTGACCATTCCAAACCATTTTAGTGTACTTAATTGATGAACTTCCAGACGTGCTACCTTGTTGCCATACTATATGATAATCGCTTGGAGTATGGGTTATGTTTAGCGAAACCAAAGATGGATGAACTGATACAGCAGTTGTTTGCTGAACAAGACCAAAAGATGAATAATTAAATATATTTGGGTTAGCGGCTCTTGTATATAAATAATAATACAACCCATCATTTTGACCAGAAGTGCTATTCATCACTTTGTAAACTACTAAATAATCGTCCTTGCTCGAGGATATTACAGGTTCACAATCCAAAACCGTGCTTGTGCTAACCAGAGTAGATACTACCTCGTTATAAGTAATTTCACCAGTATATTTAATTCTGGAAACAACTATTGCTCTTTCAGTTAATGTTGTTGTTGGTTCTTCTTCTTGGTAAACAAGAAAAAAATAGTCATTATCTTGGCTATCTATTGAACCAGAAGGTGATTTGCCACTTATGCCAGATATTGGCTTAGCATTATTCATTAGCGTCCACGTACTTCCATTATCAATACTTCGTTCGTACCAAACATGCCCCATGCTTTCATAAACTGTATGAAGATAGCCGTTTAGAGTTTTTACAATCTTCCGTTGATTATTGTTATTATAAGAACTACTATTATTTGAAATGCTTGTCCCTTTCATTATTGCCTTAACTGTTGCACCAGCTTGGTTAAATACTACCGGTGTTTCTAAATTGTTTGCATTCTGAAAGCCAGCACTGCCACTTGGCTTGCTTCCCAATTTTGAAAATAAAAATTACGGTTTTTTCCTTGAACATATATTGTTTGAGGTGAAGTCGTTTTTACGGAATAATAAGGTGGTGTCCAATTTGGAGAACCTTGCCCGAGGAAAACACCTTGATAAGCAGACGAAGTTGATAAATCAAAATTTGAACTTGAATGATAAATGGCATTTAAACCTCTATTGAGCGTTCCTTTTGAATCTGTTGAATCTGGGAACCAGGGGTCACTAAAATAAATTGAACCACCAAAACTATTTGTGGATTCAAGGGAATTTATTAGGCTTCCGTTATTGGTAACTTTTAGCTCTGATGTAATTGAATAATCTTAATTATCAATAAAAAAGGAAGAATGATTCAAATAAAAATCATGTAATGGCCAATTATAGAATTTTTCAACATTGTTATTGTTTGAAATTGTTTTTGTTGTAGCCTTAAATACTTTATATTCATCAAATGGCACATTATACAATATAGTTCCGCTAGCATAATTTACAAAATCACTGGTTTCATAAAAAGCAATGCTATCGGCTTCGTTTCCATTTGATAGTACTTGTGTAAGTGTAACTGCAGAGCTTAGTTCAGAAACAACATTTGATAATACTGGATTTGTATAAATGAGCGTTCTTATTCTGGCTCCTTGACCAATTGTAAATTCTTCCATGCAATCCGGTTTAGTATATGACATTATATTTGTAGTACTTGGTTCGTAAAGCAATCCAGTTCCGTATTCAAAAATATCTTTAGTAAAATTACAATTTTCATCTACTCTATATTTAATATTTGGGTCGGCGGGCGTATCAACAATATAATCACCACAAATATCACTATTAGACCCATCCACTAATTCCTCACACACGCAGTACCATCTTCTTCTTCACCGTCTCTCCATCCACGATGGGTATGATGAAGACCCAAACAGTGTCCCATTTCGTGAGAGATAACAGAGGTAGAAATTAGCTCATTATATGGTGATTTGTTGAATTTACCAGCCACAAAAAAAGCCGTACTAATTACATCTTCAGCCAAACCGCCATTAAAGGTTGACTCTTCTGGTATTAGATAGATGTCTATAGCGTCAGAATGTGGATTTACGTTAAAAAGATTTGCGTTTGGGCTATTAAAAAATGCCGTATTATTAATTTGGTCTTTCCCCACTAAAATAAAACTAATATCAAAATCGGCATAATCGCTGTTTAGAATGTTCATTGCATTATTAACTTCTGTAGTAGTTATTGCGTAGCTTCCATTATCCATTGCCACTTTATGAATAAACACATTTATAGCTATTGGCTGATTTGATATTTTCATTAATTGGATATTATTTGTAATTAAATAATCTGGGCTCGAAGCCACCGTACCACAAAAAGTGGTATCTTGCGAAAGAATTGCGTTTGTTAACATAATTAATATAATAATTACATTGAAAAAATACTTTTTCATATCTTTACTCCTACTATTATTGAAAAATATGCATAAAATATCCACATGAGTTAGTTTGTTGGACTCTCAAAATATGTGATATTTTAATGCCAAAGCCTTCTGATGCACCCACATCAGAAGGTGTTTTTTCTTTAACTTTTTACCTCCTACCAATAGCAATAATTGCTTTTCTGTTTGAGTTATTAATACCAACAGCACAAGCAATATTGTTTTGTTGCATTACTTTGTAGAACTCACCATTTGCATTAACGTTTAAGTTATGCTTTCTCCAACTTAATCCATTAAAATGAGCTAATTGAAAATCTACTCCAGTTATAAATATATCATTATAACTTAGCCCTCGTATTGAGAATAAGCCTCTTTCTTTTACCCCTATTCCAATATCAACAAATTCCTTTCCTCCGTTATAACTTAAATATAATATGGAGCCAGCCACATATAATTTTTTACCATATCCCCATACTGAAAGGGTTGATTTTCCAAGGTCTGTATTATTAACTAATGTACTTTCATTATTATTTATTTTATGTAATTCGCTATTTCTATCCGTAAATAATTCAGCAGCCATAAGATAAATTGTGTTTTTATTATTTTCCCCTCCTCCCCAAATGTCATTTATATTCAACTCCGTTCCACTCTCTATTTTTGTCCATTTGCTACCGTTGTAGTGAGCTATATTCCCTCCATTGCCTACTACATAAAAATCCTCGCTTGAGGTACCCCAAATGGAATTACTTCTCCACCCCATTAAAATATTTGGAATTGGTTCATTGTTAAATTTTGTCCCATTCCAATGAACAAAAACGTCAAACCAAATGTCATCTTCGCTGAAAGCTATAATTGTGTTAATTGTCCAAAAATTATTTTCATATAAAATTCTCTTCAACTCCCACTTAACTCCATCCCAATGCACTGCATTATAAGGCTGAACCCAAACACCATTGCTGTCAAATTGGTCTGTTTCTGCTGTGTGTATTTCGCCAACTGCCCAAATGTTGTTTTCGTTTATTATGGCTACATCTTTAAAATGACTATTGCTTTGTTCACCAAACTCAAAAGTTTCCCAAGAAAAGTTATGGCTTGTGGTATCCATTGTGGTAACAGAAGCAACATTGCTCTTCAAAATAGAGTGACTAAACGGACTCATAGTTGAATAAAAAGAGTAGTTTTGGTTTGGTAATAGGTTTTCTACAAAAAGAGTTGTATCACTGCTATTTATGTTTGTTGTAAATAATAACGAATCACCTTGGAATAATGTTATTTCAATTGGTAAAGCAATGCTTTCTATTTTTAAATTTAACCATGCTTCAGTGCAACTTGCGTCTTCTGCTTCAAGTAATATTTTTACTTTATTTTGATGTTCAGTTGTTTCGCAAGAAGTCCCCATCACAATAATTAACAAAACAATTAAAAACATCATTAAATTCTTAAACATCATTATTTACCTCAATATTATTTGAACATGCCGAGGAATGGTCCTCGACAACAATTAAATTCCTCTTGTTTTCTTACTGCTCAGATACCGTCAATATCTGGGCAGTATTTTTATTCTTTTAGCTTTACCTCCTTTATTCTCTTCGTCCTATAATTATTACATTCTCATAATTGAATTTCATTCCAATTGTTGCGATAATATTATTTTTCACACTAACAGTGCTGAGATTACCATTTAATATTTCATGTGTTTTCCATGATATTCCATTATAATAATTAAGTACTCCATTTAATCCAACAGAAACTATATTGTTGTAATTCTCACCATCTATATCCATGACTAAAACTTCCATGTCCAATTTTTCTTTAATCCATATTTTGTCTTTTTGTTTAAAAAGTCCTACACCACCAACTAAAATCTCTTTTTCATTTAAGCCCCATATAGTCCTTATAAAATTCACATGTGTCAAATTAATTTCTTGAATACTGTTATTGTATGTGATTTTTGAAATACTTCCTTGATTATCAGCTATTGTAAAATAAACTTCATAGCCGTTATTTGTACTATTTTTAATACCACAAATATCTAATAGCCCTACTTCCGTTCCACTCTCTATTTTTTCCCAACTACTGCCGTTGTAGTGGGCTATAGAGCCAGCACGACCTACAAAATACATATCATTTGAACTGCTACCCCACGCTTTAGAGAGGGATAAGTCACTATTAGTAAATTCTCTTACATCGTATATTTTCCATTTTTCACCATCACCATGAATTGGTAAACTGCTTACCAACCAAATATCGGTTGCAGAAAAAGCAAAAATACCCTCAAGAGAAAGAAAAATCATATTTCCATGAAAGTCTACCAAAATCCTCTTCAACTCCCAAGTAGTACCATCCCAATGCACTGCATTATAAGGCTGAACCCAAACACCATTGCTATCAAATTGGTCTGTTTCATTTGTGTGTATTTCGCCTACTGCCCATATATTGTTTTCGTTTATTATGGCTACATCTTTAAAATGACTATTGCTTTGTTCTCCAAATTCAAAAGTTTCCCAAATAAAGTTGTGACTTGTGGTATCCATTGTGGTAACAGAAGCAACATTGCTCTTCAAAATAGAGTGACTAAACGGACTCATAGCTGAATAAAAAGAGTAGTTTTGGTTGGGTAATAGGTTATCTACAAATAGAGTTGTATCACTGCTATTTATGTTTGTTGTAAATAATAACGAATCACCTTGAAATAATGTTATTTCTATTGGTAAAGCAATGCTTTCTATCTTTAGGTTTAACCATGCCTCTGTGCAACTTGCATCTTCTGCTTCAAGTAATATTTTTACTTTATTTTGTTGTTCTGTTGTATCACAAGAAATGTTGAGGTTAAGGCTAAGGAAAAGAATTAAAAGTAATGCTAAATAATCAATTGTTTGTTTTGAAATGATTGAATTGTAAAACTTCATTTTCTCCCTCAGATAAGTTTTGAATAGTTAATTATTGTTTGTTTTGGGTTATTGTAAATAAGTGGATTAGTCGATAGTCGAAAAATACACTGTTCGTTTTTCTTGTCAAGTGGAATTTTATCTTTTGTAAATTATTTATATTTGAACTGCCTACTTTCAAATTGCCTCAATAAATTTAAGTTCATTTTATTAGTGTTGGCAAAATAGGAATTTAATACATTTGTGGCAAGGCAATTTTAATTTGCCCTTTTTTCCAATAAAATTGCTCAACTTATCGTGTGTTTGACTTTTTTTAAGATAATTGCTCAACTCACGCAAACCACACACCCCTTGATGCGAAAAAACATGGCATCCTTCCACTCTCAAGAGGGGATTTTTAAAGAAACCATCTTTTCTTTAATTTCCTCAGAGACAACATTACTTACTTCTTTAGA
>PCUD01000127.1:25200-25627 GCA_002786785.1 Ignavibacteriales bacterium CG18_big_fil_WC_8_21_14_2_50_31_20
TAAATCAAGAAGTACTGTAAACATTATAATCAATGGATCACTGAAGCTTTCAAGTTGGGCAGCTAATGTTAAATATATTAATAAAAGGGCGAGCAAAAATGTATAAAAAAGAGATGAAATAAAGCTATTAAAAAGATATTTTTATTTGATTAGCTTTTGGGGGATAATAATGGATGATTATAACTTATTCAATAATTTGTAATTTTTGTTACTACATTTGGATGTTTTTTAATTAATTCACTTATTTTATACTTCAATTTTTAAAAACTTATCCCTATCTTCACGTAATATTTTTTAAATGAAAGAAAAACATATCTTATCATTAAAAATTTTTGTTTTAAGTATAATTTAGGAGATACTATGTTTAAAAATCACCCCAAAGGGTTGCCCGTTCTTTTCTTTACTGAAATGTGGGAAAGATTCGGTT
>PCUD01000048.1:0-9671 GCA_002786785.1 Ignavibacteriales bacterium CG18_big_fil_WC_8_21_14_2_50_31_20
TTTAGGTACGCTTTATTCAACTGGTCTCTTCAAAAGAGATGGAACTATAAGAATTCCAAATAAAAACCCAAAAGCAAATGAATTTGGCAAAAAAGTTGAAAAGTATTTACCTAAACAAGGCTAATGCAATAATATTAAAATTTGCAATTTTATAACTAAATTAACCAATATAGATTTGAAATGCAGGTTAGTCGAATGGGCATTAATGTTTTTCCTGTGAATTTTTTGGATTTAGTTGCGTGTATTTCAAAAATTTTCTAAATCTTAAAATGAAAAAAATTGCTGCAAGTGTTAAACCCACAACAAAACTTACCCAAATACCTTCAACCCCAAAATCAAAAATAAAGCCTAATAAATAAGCTACTGGAAGTCCAATAACCCAATATGCAATAAATGAGATAACCATTGGTGCTTTCATGTCGGTTAATCCTCGCAAAATTCCAACTCCAACAATTTGTAAGCCATCAACAATTTGAAAAATAGCAGCAATTATAATTAATGATGAAGCAATTTTAATAACTTCAACATCATTTATGTACAATGTTGGAAGGTAATTTCTAAAAGCAAAAAACATTATTCCAAACAAACTCATAATTACTGCAATAATAAAAAGTGCTGAATATCCCGCTTTCTTGATTTCAACCGAATCACGTTTTCCTAAAAAATTGCCTACTCTAATTGTTACCGAAATGCTGATTCCGAGACCGACCATAAAAGTAATTGAAGCAAGATTAAGTGCAATTTGATGAGCAGCAAGTTCGTTTACTCCAATCCAACCAACCATAATTGCGGCAAATGAAAATCCACCAACTTCAAAAAACATTTGAAATCCACCAGGCACACCAATATTAACAATTTTTCTTATTACTTTAAAATTCACACTCTTAAATCGTAAAGAAGGATCAAATTCTTGAAATGATTTTGCATTTCTGATATAAATAAAAATTGCAGCAGCCATAAAAATTCTTGTCATTAAAGTGGCATAGCCTGCACCATCTAATTCCAATCTTGGTAACCCAAGGTTGCCAAAAATTAAAATCCAATTTAAAAAAGCATTTATAAAAACGGAAAAAATCAAAATAGTCATTGGTGGCTTTGTAAATGATAGCCCTTCTGAAAATTGCTTGTAAGTTTGAAACAACATAAAAGGAATAATAGAAATATTTAAAATTTTCAAATATGATTCGGCATATTGTGCAACTTCAACGGGTTGATTTAAATAGTGAATTAAATCGGCTAAAAAATAAATTACTACAACAAGCAAAAATGAAAAAACAATATTAACAAGCAAACCTTGTCTGAGAATTATTCCACACTCGTCATGTTTTTCAGAACCTTTTGCAATTGCAACAAGTGGAGTAAGAGCCACGCTCATTCCAATTCCAAGAACGATAATTAGCAAAATAAGTCCGTTAACCAACGAAGACGCCGCCAAAGGAACAGCGCCAAGCCTTCCAACCATAAGGCTATCAACAACACCAAGCATCATGTGCCCTAACTGACCAATAACAACTGGATATGCAAGTTTAATTGTTTCTTTTATGTGATGTTTATAATTGTTCACTATTCTTTTGTACTTATTGGATTTATTAAAAATTTAGCATTACATTTTACTAAGAAATAACTTATTATAAAATAGAATCAAATAAGAATACTAATGAATATAGTTAAAATCATATTTCTTGTAATATTTTTTCTGGAATTTAATTTTGTAAATGCTCAAAACCTAAAATGCGAATATTGCAAAAACCAAATTGTTGATGATTATATTATTATAGAAGGTTTAAAATTCCACAAAGAACATTTTAAGTGTGCAAATTGCAATAAGCCAATAGATGGAAAATACTATGCCAAGAATGGAAAATATTATAACGAGAAATGCTTTGAAATGTTGTTTCTTCCCAAATGTGCTGTTTGCAATAAATCAATTAATGGTGAATATTTAATTGATTCATTCGGCAATAAAATTCATAAACATCACGAGGCCGAAATAGATAGATGTGATAATTGCAACAGAATTATTTCAGAAAATATGGCCAGTGGTGAATTAAAATATAACGACGGCCGAAATATTTGCAATATTTGTTATTCGAATAGACTCAATTGGATTGGTGAATATGAAAATGCATTAAACAAAGTTGTTGATAAGTTAAAAAATTATGGATTAAGATTTTTAAAATCATCAATTTCACTAAAAATTGTGAATTTGACCGAGCTTCAAAAAGTTGCCGAAAATAATTATTCTAAAAATATTAGAGGATATACTCATTCAATAATTAAAACCTTAGGAATTCAAAAATCATTTGAGCATACAATTTATGTTTTAAGTATGATTCCAACCAAATATGCCGAATCAACAATTGCACATGAGCTAATGCATGTTTGGATTACTGAAAATATTGACAATAAATTATCTGCTCAATTAGAAGAGGGAAGTTGCAATTATATTTCATACACATATTTGAAATCGGATTATTCGCAGGATTCTAAAGATATAATTAAACAAATGGAAGATAATTCAGATGAAATTTATGGTGATGGATATAGAAAAGTTTTTGAAAAATTTAATGGTCGCGAGTTCAATCAGTTCTTGAGCTATTTAAAAAAGAAGACAAGCATTTGATATAAGTAAAAGTAGTGAACGAAAAAAAATCATTCACTACTCTAAAATTATTATTGATTTAAAAAGCTTAAAAATGGAACTGCTGTTGATAGGAAATAGAAAATTAAACTAAATCCAATCCAAATACCTAAAATTGTAAACACATATTTTTTTGTGTTGTTTGACTTAAACATTTTTGCAAACGCAATACCAACAATAACATAAAACCAAATTGAAAATACATCAAGTTTGCTAAATAAAAATCCTAAAAACTCTTTTTTATCTAAATCCAAAAAGGTTGTTAAACTTAAATCGGTAATCATTTTTCCCATTAACATTGCAACAATTACTTGAAGAATAACCTGAATACTTGCAATGTAAAAAGGTAATCCATAAGCTACCATTGCACTTCCATAAGAGCCATCTCCCTTTAGGACAAACTTTGCAATTAAAAAATAGAATCCACTAATAACAAAAAATACGATAAATGTAAAAATTATTATGCCAATAATTTGTGGAATCAACATTGCCATTCCACCTTCATCCATTCTTTCACGAATAGCTTCTAATTGAGTATCTGCTTGTTCCTGAGTCATTCTTCCACTATTTACAGCCTCATTAAAATTAGTTTGAATTGATTGCATTTGTTTTTCCATCATTGAATATTTTATTTGTGGATTGGTCTGCATAATTACGGTTGAAAGGCTCAAAATAACCATAAATATCAATAATGGCATTATCCAATCAAAAACTTTTACTGGCATAAGAGCAATTATTTCAAATGTATTTGCTGGTTCAGAAAAAAGTCCTACCATTTTGTCAGAATGATTTAACTCAAATTCTTCTTCTAAAAGCTCGTCTTCTTTTAAATTATCGTCGTTTAATTCACTCATGTTTCCTCCAAATTATTTTAAGTTTTTAATAAAGGATTTTCAGTTGTTAAAATAGCACTTAAACAAGAAAAAAGAAATAAGATGGAAGACAAAAGATTTAAGACAAAATACGTGAGACGAAACAATAGAGACAAATGACGCAAGAAACATTGTGAAAATTTTGACATTTTATTTTTCAAAATATAATTTGGTTAAATAAAATTCTCCCAAAATTTATTTGTATAAAAAGATAATTCTGTTTAATTTTTACAAACTGTTTATTGTAAAGAGGTTAATGAATTACTGTACCTTGCTTCCTCCAAATTATTAACCGAAAATTACGAGATAAGACAAAAAAATTGGATCGTTATACTGCACAAAGTTGCTGGATAACATTCCATGTAATATGTTATTATTTAACAAGTTATAAGATTTAAACAAATAATAATAATGATTAAATTTAATTTAAATAACAAAATAGAAACCAGATTAAATACCCATAAAATGGTTTCGCATTTATCCCTTTTTTATGGGACAACAAAATTTTATCTGTAAATGAAATGAATGAATGTGATCTTATGTTTTTTTGCTCATTTCCAGATAAAATTCTTTAAAGTTATATTTACAATAAATAAAAGGTGGGAAAATGTTGAAGAACAAATTTATATAAGCAGAACAGGGACAAGGAGTTAAAAGAGTTTCTGCTTACAACAAATCGCTCTTTTGCTCCAACTACCCTGTCTGCAAAAACAAAAGTGATATCTAAGTATTAAAAACATTTTTTAATATATACACTATTATCGCTTTTATATTTTAATTCTTTAATTATAAATTATAAAAAATAATGGAGATAAAATGAAAATTAAAAGTATGACAAGTATTATTCTTACGCTACTTGTTTTTTTTGTAAATAATTACGGACAAGTTTCTTATAAATTTAATACAGAAAAAAATGCTGTTAAAACAACTTCCGTTAATACTGAGAAAGGAATAAGTTATGTTCAACTTAACATGCATGATTTACCACATATTGAGCAAGTAGGTGCTCCTAATTTACCAGTTAAGTTTATTCAACTAATAATACCACCACAAGAAGATGTTGACAATATTTCTTATAATGTTATAACTTCTCATTCCAGCTTATTGGAAAACAAAATATTTCCTACTCAACATCTAGTCAAAATAGAGGCTTCTGATTCAAAAACTGAATTTGTTGATCCTGACCCTACTATTTACAATTCATCTGATCCATGGCCAAAAAATATTGTTGAAGTTGTAAGTGACGGATATTTTGATGGAAACAACCACATTGTTACTTTGAAGATAATTCCATTTCAATATTTACCTCTAAAAAATGAATTAAAAATTATTACAGATCTTGATATAAACTTATCATTATCACCTAATAACAAAGAAATATCTTTGCCAAAATGGCGATCTGTAAAAACACAAGAAATAATGGACAAAGCGTTAAATTCTATAGTGGCAAATAAGGATAAAATAAGCAGCTACCAAATTAAACCTAAAACTGAAAGCACTTATAGTAAAAGCAAACAAGGTTTAAATAAAACTACTGCTGCATCCATACCTCCAGTTGAGTTTTATGAGTATGTTATTATTACAAGTACTACACTAAAACCATATTTCGATAATTTTGTTGCTTGGAAAAAAAGAAAAGGAATTGATATTGGAGTAGTAACTACTTCTTCAATTTATAATGAATATACTGGAGATTATGTTTCAAATCTTTTTGATAATGCAGGAAAAATCAGACAATTCCTGAGAGATTTTCGTGAACTAGGCGGAGTCTGGGTATTACTTGCGGGTGATTTTTCAGTTGTACCTGTTAGGTATGGGTGTGGTTGGAACACTAATACATGGAATCGATATACTACTGATGATTACAAAATTCCAGCAGATAATTATTATGCCGATTTTAATGGTGATTGGAATGTTGACGGTGATGAGTGGTTAGGACAACCATATAGCGACAATCCTGATTATTATCCGGACTTTTACGTTGGACGTTTATTATGTACGACTGGTTCAGAAGTTTCTAATTGGAGTCAAAAAACACTTAAATATGAACAAAACCCAGGTAATGGTAATAATAGTTATGTAATGTCATCGTTCTTAACTGAATCAGACGAACTACAAAGAGACAATATGGCAAATAATATCGCTTCACGTTTACCAACATTTACTCATACTATCTTACGAGAACTACCTACGTACAACGCTTCTAATCCATATTTTCCAATGGGTTATGATGTTATTAATCAAATGAATAGTTCTAATTATGGCTTTTGTAGTTGGTTGGCACATGGTACCCCAATAGGTGCGACAGCAAGTAGTAATGGTGTAAATACTTCCCCATGGAATTCTATTGTACCATCAAATGCAACTGGTAACAATGGTAGTTTAGATAATCTTTCTAATTTCAATTATCCAGGTATAAACTACTCACTTAGTTGCGATAATGCACCGTTTGATGATTATGATCCTTCAAATTGGGGTTGGGGTGTAGGCTATAATATGGCAGAAGCTTACACCGTTCAGTCATTAGCTGGGGGTATAGCATTTTTAGGAGATTCTCGTTATGGTTGGTTGGGTTCCTCCTATTATTTGCTTTATAAATTTATTGACCAGATAAACGCAGGTCATACTAACCTTGGTGTTGCAGAATTATTATCAAAAGCAAATTATACAAATCATTATTTAAATTATTCTCATAATTTGGTTGGTGACCCTGAAGTACAAATGTGGACTGCCACGCCTAACAACTATAGTAATGTATCAATTGGATACACAGAAAATATGGTTAATGTAACAGTAAATGCAATTAATAATCAAAATACAATTTGTGCTTCATCCAAAGATAATGGTTTATATTATTGGAGTGTTGCTCATAATGTAAATTCTTATACTTTTAATACTTCTGTAAGACCTTTGTATATTACTATTACACGTTCAAATTATTTGCCATATATGGCTTTAATAGGGGGTAGCACTAGTAGTTCAATAGTATTAAGTGAAAATATACATCTATTTGGTAGTTTAATGGGTGAGGAAAATGCTCAAATAACAATTAGACCCAACACTAAAATAATACTAGAAGATGGTAATTCAAGAGAATTTGAAAATGAAATTATTTTAAACGGTAAAGACATTAATAATTTAGCATCGTTAGTTAAATTTGGTGTTGAAAATGACGAAGAAAACACAAAAGATGCCAAATTACCAAATGAATATGAACTTTTAGGTAACTATCCTAACCCATTTAATCCAAGTACGACTATTAAGTATTCAATTCCAGAGATTTCAGATGTAAAAATAGAAGTATTTAGTATTACTGGGGGAAAAGTTACTGAATATATCTCTAAAGATGTGTCAGCAGGTTATCATAATTATATTTGGTCTGGGAAAAATTCAAATGGTGTGCTAACAAGTAGCGGGATTTATTTATATAGGCTAACAGCTGTATCCAATATTTCTGGTAAATATTTTCAAACAAGCTCTAAAATGATTTTGCTTAGGTAATAAATAAATACTAACTTCTCCTTACTTTTGTGAGGAGAAGTTAAATATAGAGGTAATTAATGAAAAAAACATTCTTATTATTACTGTTAATTTGTAATTTCAGTATAGCACAAGATAGTTTGTACAAAGTGTTTTCAATAATAGGTAGTTTAGAAGAGCCAATCTCTGCAATAAATGCTCTAGGTGATATTAATCATGATGGATACGATGACTTTATTCTTAGAAAAGAAAACACAGATTATTGTGAAATATATTTTGGTAGTGAAAATATAGATTTAACTTATACATTGAAATTATTTGACCAACCCAACATGGGTAGTTTAGGAACTCTAATTAATGTTGGTGATTTAAATAATGATGGGTATAATGATTATGCTCAAAGTGGTTATTTAAATAATGGTGGTTATCCAACAGGGAAAGTCTTTATTTTTTATGGTTCATCAGAATTAAATTCAGATCCAGATTGGTCATTACAGTCAAGTTGTATAGATGGTTTCTTAGGTGCTTCTCTGAGTGGCGGTGATTTTAACGGTGATGGGAAAGATGATCTAGTAATTAGTGAACCATATAATTGGTGTGATGGTGTGGGGAAAGTATTTTTGTTTGAAGGGAGCAATGGTTTTTCTAATATCCCGCTTTATATATATGAAGGGGAACAAACAGAGGATTTTTTTGGTGAACACGTTTGTTTGAATGGAGATATAAATGGAGATGGTTTAAATGATTTAATAATTTCAGCACCTAATATTAATGGCATCCAAAATCTTGAATCCAAAATATTTATATACTTTGGTGATTTAAGCATTTCAAATGTTACAGATACTACGTTAAGTTTTCCAATTCTGTATACGGATGTGTTGCCATACTATCTAGATGACTTTAATGGTGATGGTTTTGATGACTTTTACGTGACAATAGAAAACAAGCTGTTCTTTGGCTCTATTGATTTTAATGGAGCTGAATACTTGGAATTTGTAAGCAGTGAAGAATATGACAATTATGGACAAAATGCAGGATCTCTTGGTGATATAAATAATGATGGCTATTCGGATATATTGTTGGGGGCAACAGGTCATAAAAATACAGCAGGGGTTATGGTAGGTGCATCATATATACATCTGGGTAGTAGCTCACCAGATACGACTGCTGATTTCTTTTTGGAGGGAGAAACAAAATGGAGTGGCTTTGGATATAGTGGGGGGTTGTTAGGTGATATTAACAGCGATGGATTTGTAGAATTTTATATTTCTGCCTTCAAATATCCAGATATTGATAATAAATTAGGAAAGGTTTATGTTTATTCTATGAAAGATTTTGTTGTTGGGGTAGATGAAAGAATAGATATAATCCCAAAAGAATTTATTCTAAAACAAAACTACCCCAATCCATTTAATCCCACAACACAACTAGGTTATCAAATTCCCAAAAGTGGATTTGTTAACCTAGTTGTTTATAATCCTCTAGGTCAAGTAGTTTCAACACTTGTAAATGAGCATCAGAAAAATGGCAAATATTCAGTTCAGTTTAATGCAAGCAATTTGCCAAGTGGTGTATATTTTTATAAACTACATGTTGGTGAATTTAGTTCTGTTAAGAAAATGTTGCTTACAAAATAAGGTTTTAAAATTATGGGGTATGTAAATAGCTTGTCCCTATTAAAACGTAAGTATAACGTTATAAGGATTCATGTCGAAGCTTGCCGAGACATAATCCGGTGTTGAGCTGAGCCGCAGCTACTACTTGTAATTTGCTTTAGTGTTTTTAGGGGGTAGGATTTTTTATTTTGCTACAGTTTTACGTAGGCTACTAGGTCTTTTGGTTTTTTCTACTAGTTCAAGTAAGTTATGTTTTAAATAAATTATAGGTTATTGTCTAAGCGTCTTTAAAGGTTAAAAACTGCGGACGCCTTGCACGAGAGCCGTTAAGAGTTAAAAATGTTTATTGCTTAAGTCGTAATTTAGGACTAAATTGGAGTCGTTATTTAGGCAAAAAGAAAGGTGTAAAATGAGAAATATATCAGTTTCGAGTGACATAATTCCAGTTGGACAATTTAAATCAAGTTTAGCAAAGTATTTAAAGGATTTACAAATTCGTAAAAATTCTTTAATTATTACGCAAAATGGAAAACCAGCTGGCGTATTAGTTTCGCCAGAAGAATTTGATGAACTCAGAGAAACAAAATTATTTATCGATTCAATTTCTAGGGGACTTGTTGATTCAGAAAATGGAGAAGTTTTAACAACTTCTCAAATAAGAACTGAATTGAAAAAACATAGATTTACAAAATAATTATGAAAATTTATTGGACAAAAGAATCGCTGCTCAATCTTCGAGAAATTGAATATTTCATTTCTCAAGATAATCCTAATGCGGCAATTAAATTGACTGATAAACTAATTTCACTTGTTGAAGACTTAATAGAATTTCCAGAAAAAGGAAGAATCGTTCCAGAATTATCAATAAGTCAAATAAAAGAAATATTGTATAAAAACTATAGAATAGTTTATTTAATTAAGAAAAATTCTATTGATATTTTGACTGTGTTTGAAAGTCATAAATTATTGGACATAGAAAACTTGGTTAATCAAACTAAAAGTAATTAACATATAACATTATAAGGATTTATACCTAACTCTGCTGAGGCATAATTCGGTGTT
>PCUD01000048.1:9720-34264 GCA_002786785.1 Ignavibacteriales bacterium CG18_big_fil_WC_8_21_14_2_50_31_20
CAAAGCAAGAAAAACTAAAAAGTGGAGCTTTGAGCAAATGCTAAAAGCATGAAAAACCAAAAGGTGGAGCTTAGAGCAAATGCTTGAAGCATGAAAAACCAAAAGGTGAAGCTTTGACTAAACAGTCAAGACAAGAAAAATCAAAAAGTGGTGCTTTAACTAAATAGTCATGGCAAGAAAAATTAAAAGGCGGCTTTGACTAAATAATCAAAGCATGAAAATCCAAGTTGTTTTTTGTTAGCCAATAAATTAAGTTAGCATCAAAATTTGGAGAAAAAATGAAGACAATAATTGAGCCATTTCGTATTAAATCGGTGGAGCCAATTAAATTTACAACTCGTGATGAGCGTGAAAAAATTCTTATTGAATCTGGCTACAATCCTTTTTTAGTAAGAGCAGAAGATGTAATTATCGATTTGCTAACCGATAGCGGAACTTCGGCAATGAGTGCAAAACAATGGGCGGGAATTATGGATGGCGATGAGTCTTATGCCGGCTCGCGCAGCTTTTACCGATTTGAATCTGCCGTAAGAAATATTACTGGCGATAAATTTATAATTCCAACACATCAAGGAAGAGCGGCGGAGAAAATTTTGTTTTCAATTGTTGGCGGAAAAGGTAAATTTATTCCAAACAATACTCACTTCGATACAACACGAGCAAATGTTGAGTTTAGCGGAGCCGAAGCGGTTGATTTACTCGTCGAAGTTGGGAAACATCCCGAAATAAAAGCCGATTTTAAAGGCAATATGGATGTTGAAGCACTCGATAAATTTATTGCTGAAAAAGGAGCAGAAAATATTCCAGTTGTTATGATAACAATTACAAATAACTCTGGTGGCGGGCAGCCAGTTTCGATGCAAAATATTAAAGAAACTAAAGCCGTTTGCAACAAATATGGAATTCCACTCTTTATAGATGCTTGTCGCTTTGCCGAAAATGCTTATTTCATTAAAATTAGAGAAAAAGGATATGAAAATAAATCAGTTCGCGAAATAGCTCAAGAAATTTTCTCTTATGCCGATGGTGCAACAATGAGCGCCAAAAAAGATGCTTTAGTGAATATTGGCGGATTTCTTTCAATGAATGACGAAGAGCTTGCAATGAAATGTCGAAATTTGCTTATTGTTACCGAAGGATTTCCGACTTATGGTGGACTTGCTGGACGCGATTTGGAAGCCGTTGCTCAAGGTTTGGAAGAAATTCTTGACGAAGACTATCTTCACTACCGAATTAAAAGCACCGAGTATCTCGGAAATAAGCTAACCGAAGCTGGTGTTCCAATAATTGAACCACCTGGCGGACATGCAATTTATTTGGATGCCAAAAGATTTCTTCCAAATGTACCAGCAAATCAATTTCCTGGACAGGCAATTGCTTGCGAACTTTATGTTGTTGGTGGAGTTCGTACAGTAGAAATAGGAAGTGTTATGTTTGGAAAATATGATAGCAACGGAAATCACATTGCTCCTCCAATGGAATTGGTTCGTTTTGCAATTCCACGCCGAGTTTATACGCAAAGTCATATTGATTATGTTGCCGAAGTTGTAATTGAGGTTTTCCAAAATAGAGAAAAACTAAAAGGTTTGGAATTTACATACGAAGCGCCGATGTTGCGTCATTTTACGGCAAAATTTAAACCAATTGATTAATGAAAAACAAGAAAAACAGCTAAGACACAAGGACGCAAAGGGTTTAGTAATTGACTTCTTTGCGCCTTTGCAGTTTTCTTTAAGAAGATATTAGAAATGAAATTAAAAAAGAAATTCAAATTTAGTGACGGCTTTCAAGTCTGGAGAATAAAAATTACTGATACCGATAAACTCTTTATCGAAACTCGTGATACTGAAAAAATGAAAGCCTATTTCCATTGTTACGATTTGCTTTCTGGCAAGAAAATATTTTCCGAATTTATGATGAGTGAAATATTTTGGCTTGGAATAGAAGCAATAAAAGGCGATATAGTCTTTTTCCATCGTTATACAAAGCCAGATATGCCTGGTCACAGAGGCATTTTTGCATTTGATATTAACACGCAAAAAGTCCTTTGGGAAGATGAATCGTATTCCTTTTCATTTATTAAAAATGATTTAATTTATGTTTTCAAAGATCGTTTTGAAGGACGTTATTATTACACGTTAAATATTAAAACTGGTGAAATTATTGATGAACTTGGCGAAATTTCGGATGAAATTAAAGTGTTGCGAGATGAAGCCGAGTTGATGATTGATTATAGTAATTACAACTTTCCAGAAAGATATTTATCATCAGAAGTTGAAAAGATAGATGCAATTATAAAAGAAGAAACAGCAAATGTTGAAATATCAAATAGCGTTGATTATGTTATTTATGACGATTTATTGATGTTTAATTATCATCAAATTGTTGGCAGAAAAGAGCTTACAAACAAATTGAAAGCATTTGATTTATTAAAAGGAAAGGAAATTTATAGCGAAGTACTTAATAAATCAGCAAATGCTTACGCTCCAGATTCATTCTTTTTATACAAAAACATGGCAATTATTCTAAAAGAGAAAAACGAAGTTATAATTATGGAAATAAAAAATTGAGGTATTTATGAATATTTCAATCGATGAAAAAAGAGCAATGCTAAAAATTGCTCGAAGTTCAATTGAATCAATCTTTGATAATAGCAAAAATATTGATATTGATTTAGCAAAATTTCCAATATTTAATTCACGAAAAGGTGCTTTTGTAACTCTAACGAAAAACCAAAATCTGCGTGGTTGCATTGGTTATATTATTTCCAATTTGCCATTGTTTGAAACGATAAAAGATGCTGCAAAACAAGCTGCTATTGGAGATTCACGCTTTCCTAAATTAACAAAAAGTGAGATTAACCAAATTGCTATTGAAGTATCAATCCTTTCCGAGCCTTTTCCGATGAAAAGCTACAACGATATTATTGTCGGAACTCATGGTTTAATTTTATCGGAGCGAGGAAGACGCGGTTTGCTTTTGCCTCAAGTGCCAATTGAACACAATATGAACAAGGAAGAATATCTTTCGGCTTTGTGTCAAAAAGCTGGCTTTTATTCCGATTTTTGGAAAGAAAAAACATTAGACATTGAAATGTTTACAGCTAATGTTTTTTCTGAAGATGAGGTGGAAAATGAATAATAATGTTAGAATGCCCGCAGTTGCTGGTCTTTTTTATCCATTGGATGCAACCGAGCTTTCGGAACAGATAACAAATTTGTTAGACTCTAATAAATTGGATAAAAAATTTAACAACATTTTAGGAATTGTAGTACCTCATGCGGGATATATTTATTCGGGCAAAAGTGCCGCAATTGCTTATAATGTGTTAAAAGAAAACAATGATTTTGAAACAGCAATTATTTTGTCACCAAGTCATCACGAGTATTTTAGTGGCATTTCAATTTTTGATGGCGATTTTTACCGAACTCCACTAGGAGATGTGCCAATAAATAAGGAACTTGCTACCGAAATTGTGAACCTTAGTAAAACAATAACTTTTAGTAACAAAGGTCACAAAAAAGAACACGCACTCGAAGTTCAACTTCCATTTTTACAGATGATTAAAAAAGAGTTTAATATTGTACCCATCGTAATTGGTGATCAGAGTGCAGAATTTATTCAAGATTTATCAAACGTGCTAGCTCAAATTTATGATGGAAGAATTATTTTAATTATAAGTTCTGATTTGTCACATTTTCATTCAAAGAAAAAAGCTTTTGAACTTGATAAAATAGTTGTGGATAGAATCAACAACATGGAATTTCCAGAACTTTATAATGATTTGGCAAATAATAATTGCGAAGCTTGTGGCGGTGGTGGAATAGTTGCACTTTTGGAATGTGCTGATATTATTGGTGATTATAAAGCCGAGGTTCTATCACACACCGATTCGGGTGATGTTTCAAATGATAATTCAAGTGTTGTGGGATATCTTTCTGCAGTAATTTATAGTAATTAAGGAGTAAATATGAAAAAAACAGTGTTATTTGTTTTATTAGGTCTTATTTTAATTTCATGTACAGCACATCCAACTCTGGAAATGAAAATTGATTCAATATTTTCAGAATTTAATAAAAGCACACCAGGTGCTTCAGTTTTAGTAGTGCAAAATAATAAAATCATTTTTGAAAAAGGTTATGGATTGGCAAACATAGAACAAGCAATTCCTAATGAATCCAAAACGAATTTTAGATTAGCTTCAATTACAAAGCAATTTACTGCATTTTCAATTCTGCTTTTGGAAAATGACGGTAAACTATCGTTTGATGACTCATTGGAGAAATACTTCCCAAATTTCCCAGAATATGGCAAAAATATTACTATTAAACAGGTACTCCAACACACATCTGGATTATTGGCTTATGAAGATTATATTGACGATACTGTAACAGTTCAATTAAAGGATAAAGATGTTTTAAATATTTTAATGAAACAAGATTCCAAATATTTCCAACCTGGAACTGAGCACAGATATAGTAATTCTGGTTATGCTGTTTTAGCGTTAATTGTTGAAAAAATATCAGGAAAAACCTTTGCAGAATTTTTGAAAGAAAGAATATTTTTACCTTTAAAAATGAATAACAGCGTGGCGTTTGAAAATGGGATTTCGGAGGTTCAAAATCGTGCATTTGGTTATGCAAAAATAGATTCAGAATTTGTTTTTACTGACCAAAGTGTTACCAGTGCAGTACTTGGTGATGGTGGAATTTATTCATCAACATTAGAAATGGTGAAATGGAACAATGAAATTGATAGTCCAACACTTATTTCAAAGGAAAAATTTAGCAAAGCTTTTGAAAAATTAGTGCTTCCAAATGGAGAAGTTGTAAATTACGGCTTCGGTTGGCGACTTGACCCATATAAAAATTACGAACGACCTTATCATACTGGAAGTACATCTGGATTTAGTAATATGTTTATGAAAATCCCAGAATTGGATTTAGTATTTATTGTCCTTATGAATGTAAGAGATTACGATGCAAAAAATTATGCAGAAAAAATTGCGGATTTGTTCATAGAAAATTAACGGAAATTATTAAAAATGGAAAACATTAAACGAAAAGATTTTATCAAAAAAACCTCTTTAGTTGCTGTTGCTGGTGCAACGGGATTGTTGGCAGCGTGTGGCAAAAGGGAAGAAACTGGTTCTGCGGCAATACATACTCGAAAAAAATATGAATGGAAAATGGTTACAACTTGGCCCCCACATTATCCAATAATGGGTGAAGGAGCCGATGGATTTGCAAAAGAAGTTGAAAAAATATCAGATGGAGATTTAAAAATTCATGTTTACGGAGGTGGTGAATTAGTTCCAGCTTTTGAAACTTTTGATGCGGTTAGTCAGGGCATTGCCGAAATAGGTCATTCCTCACCATATTATTGGGCCGGGAAAGTTCCATCTGCACAATTTTTTACTGGAGTCCCTTTTGGAATGAATCCTCAAGATACAAATTCTTGGCTGTATTATGGTGGCGGACTTGAATTGTGGCGAGAGCTTTATGAAAATTTTAATTTACTACCTTTTCCAGCAGGCAATACAGGAGCCCAAATGGGTGGTTGGTTTAATAAAGAAATAAATTCAATTTCTGATATTAAGGGCCTTAAAATGCGAATGCCAGGAATTGGTGGCAAAGTGCTTTCGGAAGCTGGCGGAACACCAATATTATCTGCAGTGAGTGAAATTTATACAAATCTTGAACGTGGGGTAATTGATGCTACTGATTGGATTGCTCCTTATCATGATTATTTAATGGGGTTTTATAAAATTGCTAAATATTATTATTATCCAGGCTGGGCTGAACCAAGTGGTGCTATAGAAATGATAGTTAATAAATCTGCTTATGATAAACTTCCAAAATATTTGCAAGAAATAATTAGGATTGCCAGTAATTCATTAAATTTAACAATACTTTCAAACTTTGAAAAAATGAATATGGAGTATTTGGGAAAAATTGAAGCTGAAAAATCTGTTGAAATTAGAAGATTTCCAGAAGAGGTTTTATCTAAATTTAGAGAAATAACAGCAAAAGTAATTGCTGATATTACAAAAAATGATGAGATAAGTAAAAAAATATTTGATTCGTATAGTGCATTTCAAAAAAATATTGCTAAATGGAGTAATCTAAATAATCTATAACCTAATTTGATGTTATAATTGCAAATTGCTATAGATAATAAGATTAAGTAAATTTCACTTTGAAAAAATGAATATTGAAGGGGAAATTATGAGAGCCATTATACCAGTTGCTGGATTTGGAACAAGGTTAAAACCACACACTTTAACCCATCCAAAAGTGCTTTTAAATGTTGGGGGCAAACCAATTATTTCGCATATTGTTGAGAAACTAATTGAGGAAAATATTACTGAAGCTACCTTTATTGTTGGATATCTTGGCGAGAAAATTGAAGAATATATCACTTCAACTTTTCCGCAAATAAAAGCTGAATATGTTGAGCAAAAAGAATTACTTGGCTTAGGTCATGCAATTTATCAGGCAGCAAGTACCTTTAATAATGAAGAAATTATAATAATTCTTGGTGACACTGTTTTTGATGTTGATATTAGCAAAATTACTAAATTTGAAACTTCTTCGTTAGGGGTTAAATTTGTTGAAGACCCTCGTCGTTTTGGAGTTGCCGAATTAAAAAATGGTTTTGTTTCAAAACTTATTGAAAAACCAACTATCCCAACTACTAATTTGGCTTTGGTCGGATTATACTTTATTAAAAATTCTACACTGCTTGCAACTTGTTTGAAGGAACTATTTGACAAAAACATTAGAACAAATGATGAATATCAACTTACAGATGCTCTTCAGTTAATGATTGACAAAGGTGAAATATTTTCAACATTTAAGGTTGAAGGTTGGTATGATTGTGGTAAACCAGAAACTTTGCTTTCTACAAATCAATTTATTCTTTCAAAAAATGGGCAAAATGAAACGATTGATTCTGTTGTGATAATTGAGCCAGTTTATATTTCAAAGACAGCAACTATTAAGAATTCTGTTATTGGGCCATTTGTTTCTATCGGAGATAATTGTGAAATACTTGATTCGGTAATAAAAAATTCGATAATAAATAAAAATTCAAAAGTAGAAAAAATGATTCTTATCGATTCAATTATCGGTGCGGATGCAAAAGTAAAAGGAAGTCAGCATAAAATGAATGTTGGCGATTCTTTGGAATTAGAACATATTAATAATTAAACTATGAGGACCTATGTCTTATTATTTCACTTCTGAATCTGTTTCAGAAGGACATCCAGATAAAGTATGTGACGCTATTTCAGATGGCGTGTTAGATGCAATTTTTGAACAAGACCCAAATGCACGTGTAGCGTGTGAGACTTTTGTAACAACTGGCTTAGTAGTTGTTGGTGGCGAAGTTACAACTACTGCTTATGTTGATATTGAGTCGGTTGTAAGAAAAACAATAAAAGAAATTGGCTATACAAAAGCAGAATATAAATTTGATTCTGAATCATGTGGAGTTTTAAATGCAATTCACGCACAATCACCAGATATAGCAATGGGAGTTGATACTGGCGGTGCTGGCGATCAAGGTATTATGTTTGGATATGCTTGCGACCAAACTCCAGAACTAATGCCAATGCCAATAGTTTACGCTCATAAATTGGTTAAAAAACTTTCTGATATTAGAAAGAAAAACTCAAAGTTGATGCCTTATTTACGTCCAGATGCAAAATCGCAAGTAACGATTGAGTACGACGAAAACAACAAACCGCTAAGAGTAGATGCTGTTGTAATTTCAACACAACATGACTCAAAAGTGAAACAAAGTCAAATTAAAAAAGATATTATTGAACATGTAATTAAAAAGATTATTCCAGAAAAATATCTTGATAAAAAAACCAAGTATTTTGTAAATCCAACTGGAAGATTTGAAATTGGCGGACCACACGGAGATAGTGGTGTTACAGGACGAAAAATTATTGTTGATACTTATGGCGGATGGGCGCCTCATGGTGGTGGTGCTTTTTCTGGAAAGGATCCTTCAAAAGTTGATAGAAGTGCAACTTATGCCGCTCGTCATATTGCAAAAAACGTTGTGGCTGCAAAACTAGCAAATGAATGCTTGGTTCAAGTGGCTTATGCAATTGGAGTTGCGCAACCTGTTTCAATTTTTGTTGATACAAAAGGAACCGGAGTAATTTCAGATAATGCAATTTCAGAAATGATTCAAAAAGAAGTTGATTTAACTCCAGCTGGAATAATTAGTCGGCTAGATTTGAAACGACCAATTTATAGAAAAACCTCAAGCTATGGTCATTTTGGAAGAAATGAATTCTCTTGGGAAAAATTGGATTTAGTAGATACGTTTAAAAAATATAAAGCATAGAGTATAAAGACAAAAGATTTAAGATAAAAGATTTGGAATTAAGAATTAAGAAAAAAAGGAATAAAGAATATGAGTAACAAATTGCCTTATAAGGTAAAAGATATTTCTCTTGCAGAATGGGGAAGAAAAGAAATAAGATTAGCAGAAGCAGAAATGCCAGGTTTGATGTCGTTAAGAAAAGAATTTGGTGAATCAAAACCACTAAAAGGTGCAAGAATAGCAGGTTGTTTACACATGACAATCCAAACAGCTGTTTTAATTGAAACATTAGTTGAACTTGGTGCCGAAGTAACTTGGTCATCTTGTAATATATTTTCAACTCAAGATCATGCTGCAGCTGCAATAGCTGCCGCTGGCGTTCCAGTTTATGCTTGGAAAGGAATGAACCAAGAAGAATTTGATTGGTGTATTGAACAAACAATCTTTTTTGGTGAAGATAATAAACCACTTAATTTAATTCTTGATGATGGTGGTGATTTAACAAATATGGTTCTTGATAAATATCCAGAATTAGCTAAAGATTTAAAAGGTCTTTCGGAAGAAACAACTACTGGAGTTCATAGATTGTATGAAAGAGTTGAAAATGGTACACTTCCAATTCCAGCTATAAATGTTAACGATTCTGTTACAAAATCAAAATTTGATAATAAATATGGATGTCGTGAATCATTAGTTGATGCATTGCGTAGAGCTACTGATTTAATGATGGCGGGAAAAGTTGGTCTGGTTGCTGGTTTTGGTGATGTTGGTAAAGGTTCAGCACAATCATTGCGCAGTGCTGGAGTTAGAGTAATAGTTTCCGAAATAGATCCAATTTGTGCCTTACAAGCAGCAATGGAAGGATTTGAAGTTAAAAAATTCTTAAACGCATTACCAGAAGCTGATATAGTTGTTACAACAACTGGAAACAAAAATATTGTAACTTCAGAAGCTTTTAAGATTCTTAAAGATAAAGCCGTAGTTTGTAACATTGGTCACTTTGATAACGAAATAGATATGGCTTGGTTAAACAAAAACTATGGTCACACAAAAGATACTATAAAACCACAAGTTGATATGTACACAATTGATGGAAAAGAAATTATTTTATTGGCTGAGGGGCGTTTAGTAAATCTTGGATGTGCAACCGGACATCCATCGTTTGTAATGTCAAACTCATTTACAAATCAAGTGTTAGCTCAACTGGAACTTTGGTTACATCCAGAAAATTATGAAAACAAAGTTTATATGCTGCCAAAACACTTGGATGAAAAAGTTGCTCGTTTACACTTGGAAAAAATAGGTGTTGAGTTAGATATATTAACAGAAGATCAAGCTAAATATATTGGCGTTACTGTTGATGGTCCATACAAACCTGAGTATTATAGATATTAAAAAATGTTTTTATTTATAATTAAAGCCCAAATTTCTAATTGAAGTTTGGGCTTTGCATTTTTAAAGGATAATGGAAATTATTTTAAATGTTATTAAATAAGTAGTCGCATATCAAACTCAAAATCACTCAAAAAATATTAGTAATTTAAAGCTGTTAAAAATCAATAATAAATCGATAATGAAAATTCTAATTATTCCCGATAAATTTAAAGGCTCGTTAAATTCAAAAGAGGTTTGTGATGCAATTGAAAAAGGCATTCGCAGATTTTTGCCAAAATCAGAAATAACCAAAATTCCTTTAGCCGATGGCGGTGAGGGTTCGCTTGCTGTTTTGGAAAAGACAATAGGTTTTGAGAGAATTCATTTAGAAGTAAGAAATCCATTATTCAAAACTATACCCGCATATTATGGAATAACAGATAATGCCGCATACATTGAAATGGCATCTGCTTCTGGGCTGCAATTGTTATGCAAGGATGAACATAATCCCATGTTTACAAGCAGTTTCGGTACTGGTGAAATGATTGCCGATGCTATTAAAAGAGGAGCTACAAAAGTTTATTTGTTTGTTGGAGGAAGTGCAACTAACGATGCTGGAATTGGAATTGCATCAGCCTTGGGATATCAATTTTTAGATGAGCGAAACAAAGTTCTTGAGCCTACTGGTACTAATCTATTAAAAATTAAAAGTATTGATTCAAGCAATGTTATCTCTATTGAAAATATTAATTTTAATGTTTTAACTGATGTTAAAAATCCTCTATTTGGTATAGATGGGGCAGCATATTCTTATGCAGAACAAAAAGGAGCAAATCAAGAGGAAATAGAGATTCTTAATTCTGGATTACAGAATGTATCACAAATTATTGAAAAAACATTTGGAGTTGATGTTTCTCAAATTCCAGGAAGCGGAGCTGCAGGCGGAGTGGGAGCTGGAATGGTGGCATTCTGTAATGCCAATATTTTTAATGGAATTGATTCAATAATGGATTTGCTAAATGTAAATTATCATATTCAGCAAAGTGATTTGGTAATTACAGGCGAGGGACTTTTGGATAAACAAACTCTGAAAGGCAAACTGGTAAAAGGCGTTGTGGACAGATGCAAAAAGATGAACAAGCCATTAGGAATAGTATGCGGCGATATTGATTTATCTGAAGAAGAATTAAAATATTTTTATCCATCACAAATTAAGACAATAAAAATTGATGGAATTTCAAAAGAAGATGCTATGAAAAATGCATATATGCTTTTAGTCCATAGAGCAGAAGAGTTGATTCGGGAGTTTATTAATAGAAGTTAATTGTTGGAAGACATGAGAAGAACAAAACTCCAAGGTTTTAGAAGCCTTGGAGTTTTTTGAGTTAAAATTCCACTTCAATTCCAACTGGACAGTGGTCGCTGCCCAGCACATCTGGTAAAGTAAAAGCATTTTTAATATTGCTTTTTAAGCTTTCGGAAATGAAAAAATAGTCAATTCTCCAACCAACATTTCTATCCCGCGCACGTGAAACCATATCCCACCAAGTGTAAATTTCTGGAGCATCGTTGAACATACGCAAAGTATCAATGAAACCTTCCGCGAAAAATCTGTCCATCCATGCGCGCTCAATCGGTAAAAATCCAGAAACTTTTTCATTTGCTTTTGGACGAGCTAAATCAATTTCCTTGTGAGCTGTATTTACATCGCCACAAACAATAATATTTTTACCATTATTTTTATACTCAACGGCATGTTTTTGGAATGCTTCGTAATAGTCCATTTTATATTGCAAACGCTCGTTATCTCGTTTACCATTTGGATAGTAAATATTGTAGAGAATAAAATTTGGATATTCTAAAATTAAAGTTCTGCCTTCATTATCAAATTTTTCAATTCCCAAGCCAACAGTCACATTAATTGGCTCTTCCTTTGTATAAACTGCAACACCACTATATCCTTTTTTTATTCCTTGAGCAAAGTAGGATTTATACTCACCAATATTTAAGAGACTTTCATCAAGTTGTTCTTCCCAAGCTTTTGTTTCCTGAAGACATAGAATATCTGGATTCTCTTTTGCCAACCATTCGTGAAATCCCTTTTTTGCAATTGCTCTAATGCCATTTACATTCCACGAAACCATTTTATATTTTTTCATAATTACCTAATTGTTTTTATTTGAAAGTTATAGTTAAGAAAAATATATTCGTTTGTGTTTAATTAACCAACGACTTATGAGAGTCGTTGGTTAACAAAAAATTATTTGATTAGAATCATTTTCCTGCTTTCAGAAAAAGTACCAGTTGTTAATTTGTAAAAATAAATTCCACTTGTCAAATTAGAAGCATCAAACTGAACTTCGTAATTGCCAGCTTTTTGCTGTTTGTTTACGAGGGTAGAAACTTCGTGCCCGAGTATGTCAAAGACTTTTAATTGCACTTGTTGCACAGAATAATTATCTGTGCTACGAGGGATTGAATATTTAATTGTTGTGCTTGGGTTAAACGGATTTGGATAATTCTGATCTAAACTAAAATTATAAATATTAGTATTAGCATCCTCAACATCTGTAATTTCAAATATGTGTTTTAATATCTTATTATTTGGGTCAAAATTAAATGAAAGTGGCAAACTATTTAAGTTAAAATAAAAAACTTCTTCTTGGGCATTATTAAAAACAGTAACAGTGGTATCACCATTGAAAGTTTTAAAACTCAATTCAACGGGCATTGTAAAATATTTTGGTGATGAATTAACAGCCTGTTTAATTCTTACTTTAGTTAAATAAGTTCCATCGCCAGCATCGGTGTAATTCCAACCAATTGTGTATTTGGGATAATTAGCACCATAAATCCACTCAAAAAAGAAATAATCTAAATCCATTCCAGAAACGCTTTCAGCAATTTTCTGAAAATCTTCAGTTACTGCAACATTATAAGCAAGTGAGGAATCAGCTGCATAAGTTCGCATAATGTTATAAAAAGTTTCAGTTCCAACAATTCCACGTAACATGTGTAAAACAACAGCACCTTTTGCATAACTTCTGGAACTGCTAAAAATTTGTCCAACAGAACTAATATCTTGCACCCAAATTGAACCAGAAGCATTTTTAGCAGAGGACATTTCGCCAGCCATATTACTCTGATATCTATCATGTCCATAAACGGATTCTAAATAAGCAGATTCAGAATAAGTAGCAAAACCTTCGTTAAGCCAAATATGATGCCAATCTTTACAAGTAATTTTATCACCAAACCATTGATGAGCAAGTTCGTGAGCAACTATTGTTTCGCCAAAATAACCCATTGAAGTACAGGTCTGATGCTCCATTCCACCGCCCCATCCAAATTCTGCGTGTCCATACTTTTCTTTAATAAAAGGATATTGCCCATATAGTTTGCTAAAAATGTGCAACATAGTTACTGTTTTATCTAAATCACTTTTACGTGTTGAGTTTAATCTTTCTGGATAATTATAATGAGTGACTAACATTGTATCCTTGCCAGTAATAAACTTGTTTGTATAAAGTTCATAATTTGTAATAGCAAGCGAAATTAAATATTGTGCAATTGGATATTGGCTATGCCATCTGTATGTGTGTGTTGTTCCATTATCGATAATTTCTTCGAGTGACCCATTTGAAATTGGGATTAATGATTTATCCACCGTTATCCAAATATCAGCTGAATCTGCCTTATCTGCTGGAGTATCTTTGCAAGGCCACCAATCGCTTGCACCGTATGGTTCACTTAAAGTCCAAATTGCTGGATAACCATTGTGGGATGAAAATTCAAAACTTCCAAAACCTGAACTTCCCGGTTTCCCATTATAATTAATAACAATTGAAAATTCTTCACCAATATCATAAGATTTGTAGAGCGTAATTTCAACAATATTATTTTCATGAGTATATGAAATACTATTGCCATTATGCGTAATTTGAATAATATTGAGGGAATTTTGTAAATCAAGATATATCGAATTTAAACTATCTCTTAAACTTTTTGCATTGATAGTGATATATCCAGAAATACTTTTTTGATCATAATAAACTCTGACATCAAGTTTATAATATGTTACTTCTATTGTTTCATCTCCCGGATATTGCACAGCATTCAATTTGTTGAGATTTGTAAAATGTGCAATTTTTGAATCTGCGCAAATATGCGATTTTTGCTGACTAAAAATAATTCCAACAAAAAGAAACAATAATAGTGGAATAGATAACAATTTTTTCATTTCTTAACCTGATATTTAATGATTTTTGAATAAAGTAAATTAAACGAATATCAATTTAACTAAATTACTGCAATGTTAATTAGGATTTGTGATGCAAAAAACGAGTGGCTCTATAATATTAATTATTTTATTAATTTTTAAGAATGAAGCAAGAAGTCCATCTGTATTAAAATGTTGAACTTTTATAACTCTAAGAACTAAGTAAAACGTGATATTGGGCACAATTATTTTTGAGCATTATCAGTATTTTGGATAATCATTTTTGAAAGGTTTTTTATAATGCTTCTTAACGAAATAGTAATATATATTCTAGGAATTGTCTTTTTTATGTTTCTATCCTTTTTCGGAATTGGATATCTTTTTTCTCGAAAAAAACAAAGTGAAAATGGGTATTAAAGGAATTCAATCTCTTTTTTATAAGCTCTAACAAGAATCTCAACATAATCATCATAAGGTATTTCAATAGTTCCAAACATTGCTAAATGGTTAGTGATGTATTGAACATCAACAATATCATACCCTTTTATTTTTAGATTTTCAAACAATTTAACCATTGCACACTTTGAAGCTTGTGTAACTTTTGAAAACATTGATTCTCCAAAAAATGCTCCACGAAAGGCAATTCCATAAAGCCCACCAACAAGCTCATCTTTTTGATATACTTCAACAGAATGAACATATCCAAGATTTATCAACTTTTGATATGCTTCAATTAAATCGGTTGAAATCCATGTTTCTGATCGGTTAGAACAATTTTTAATAACAGACATTGTGCTACAATCATATCTATAATCAAATTGTGCATTTTGCATAAATTTTTTTAGTGATTTTGGAATGTTAAAGTCTGTCACTGGAATAACAGCTCTAGTTTTGGGCAAATACCAATCAATTGTTCCATCTTCTTGAGCCATAGGAAAAGAACCACGCGCATACATCGAAATCATAAATCCAGGTTCAAGTAGTTTGTCGTTATCAAAAAGACTGTTATATTCGTTCATCAAAATTAAATTTTATATTATGAATATTGCATGAAAAACACTTACACGCAAGAAAAAAATTTTAACTACAATTTCCATCTGAAAAAAACAAAAAATATAAACAGATGAATAAATTAAATAAACAGTCGCTAATATACACATTATCAGCAGTATTTTTTTGGTCAACAGTTGCAACGGCTTTTAAAATTTCGTTAGAAGGAATGAATTTTATTCAATTATTATTCTATTCTTCGCTTGCAAGTACAATAATATTAAGCTTTTTTGCCCTTAAAAAGAGAAATGATTTTAAAATTTTTACTCCAAATTCAGTTTTGTTGGGATTTATAAACCCATTTCTTTATTATTTAATGCTATTCAAAGCATACTCTCTTTTACCAGCTCAAGAAGCACAACCCTTAAATTATACTTGGCCAATTGCACTTTCGTTGCTATCAGTTGTGTTCCTAAACGAAAAAATGAATTTTAAAAAAATAGTAGGTTTAATTTTAGCATTTTTTGGTGTTATAATTATTGCTACACGAGGTAATTTTAGTTCTCTTCATTTTGAAAGTCTAACGGGAGTAATAATTGCAATTAGTACTTCAATAGTTTGGGCAGCATTTTGGATATTAAACTTAAAAGATAACCGTCCAAGCGAAGTGAAATTATTCTCGGCATTTTTCTTTGGAACAATATTTTCTGGCATATTTGTCTTCCGTTTTGATTCATTTAAAATAGAAAACTACAACTATCTTTTTAGTGCTTTATATATTGGATTGTTTGAAATGGGAATTACGTTTCTTTTTTGGAATAAAGGGTTACAATTAAGTAACGATAAAACTAAATCATCCACTTTTGCTTATCTTTCACCTTTTATTTCACTTTTGTTTATTGCATTAGTGCTTGGTGAAAAAATAATGCTTTCTTCAATTATTGGGTTGGTGTTTATTGTTGCAGGAATTATTTATCAGTTTAAAAGAAATTTACTAAGTTAGATAACTTAAAGTAATTTATTTTTAATATTTCCCCGATTCAATTAGTTGTTTTTTTTGGTAAAAGAATCTTGTATAACAAATTTTTCAACTGCTATTTGAGGAATTTGGGAATTTATAATTGCTCGTTTTTGTCTTAAAATATTACATTTATCTCGAAATGAACCGACTATAATTATATTAACCTAATTTTTAAGCTAAAATCGTATAAATTTATTGGAATGGTTTTTGTCTTAAACCATTGTTAAACATAAAAATAAAATTAGTTATTGTTATAATGAAATAAGGAAGTGAGAAAAAAGTGAATCAAATTTTATCCGATAAAATACTGGATAATGTGTTTTTGAATGCGCCTATTGGTATAATTTCAGTTGATGCAAATTTTATAATTAACAGCGCTAATGAAACAACTCTTCAATTTGAGTTAGTAAACGCAAACACCGTTGCTGACCTTATTGGGTTACACCTTGATTCATTTTCTGTTTTTAATACAGAAACTTTTAAAAACTATTTAAACGAATTAAAAAATGGAAATCCTTTTGAAGCTGAGCTTTCAAATAAACTTACTTTAGACGGAAATGGAATTACGGTAATTTTAAAAGCTATACCACAATTTGAAAATAATATTTTTAGTGGAGCGATTTTTGTAATTGAAGATTTCAAAATTCCACTAAGCTTAACTAACACTAAAGTTTTTGAGAACGATTTATTCAACTATTTTTTGCAATCAATTTCCGATTATTTTGTGATTACTAATATTAAAGGTGAAATAATTTATTCTCCTCCAATTGACAAGTTAAAATCAAATAGTAAGATTTTTAGCAAAAACCTTAAGTCAATAGAAAATATTTTTGGAGAAGAATATAAAGAGGTCATTTCCAAATTGTTTTCCGAATCCATTTCGACTAAAGAATCTGTCTTTTCGCAAGGAATTAATAGTAATATTGATAATTCACAAAGCTTTCAGCTAAATATTATTCCAATATTAGATAAATTGAAAAAAGTAAATTATGTATTTATCCTTCTCGAAAATATTACCGATACATTTAACAAAATAAAAAATCTTGAAAATGAAGCAAAAGAGTTACGAACATATCAATCAATTGCTTCCACAGTTTTGGATGCAATAATTGCTTTTGATCAAAAAGGGCAAATTACTTTTTGGAATAATTCTGCCACAAGAGTTTTTGGTTATTCCAAAATTGAAACTTTTGGAAAATTTATTGGAAATATTATTGAAGATTTTAATATTGATTATTTTAACAAAATAGTTGAATCTCTTAAAGAAGACAACCTTTTTGAGACAAAAGTTCAATTTAAAGTAAATAATATTGTTAGAATTGTTTCTATTAAAATGTCACTTTCTGAGGATGAAGAATCACAATCTGTTGTTGCTTTATGTTCAAATATTACTGAAAGAGAATATCTTGAAAAAGCATTACGAAATTCCGAAGAAACATTTAGAAACATCGTTACTAACACGCGCGAATTTCTTTGCACTTTTACACTTGAAGGAAAAATTACATATTGCAATCCATCGTTTATAAATGAATTTGGTTATGCGGATTACGAGTTGCTAAACAAAGAAATATTTATGCTTATCGATTTGGATGCACCAGCAAATATTAACTTTGATTTTAATAGATCAATTGAAAAAGATGACGAAAAAATTGAGTTAACACTTCTTAAAAAAAACGGAGAAAAAGTACTTGTGCTTGCAAATTTTACCTCTGTTCTTGATTTGCAAGGTATTCCAAGATATCATATTGGCGTTTTCACAAATATTTCAGAAAAGAAAAAAAATGAACAAGAATTAAATTTAATTCGTTCAATATTTGAAACAGCTTCCGAAGGAATTATTTTAACACAAAATGGCAATATTACTCTGGCAAACATTGCTTTTGCTAATCTGTTTGGCTACGATACAATTGATGAAATAATGAATTTTGATGCTTTAGATTTTATTTCATTAAAAGATAAGCAAAGAGCTGAGGAAGATTATTTTTCTTACATCAATGAAAATAACCAAACTAAATCAATTTATGAGGGTATTAAAAAAAATGGCGACTTAATTACAATTGAGAAAGGAATAAAGAAATTTATAGCCGTAAATGCGGAATATATAATTGAATCTTATATTGATATTACCGAACAACAGAAGGCTAAAATTGCTCTCGAAGCATCCGAAGAAAGATATAGAAGCATAACAGAAAATATTAACGATGCAATATGGACTGTTGAATATAACAATGGGAGCTCTAACCTTTTTGTTTCACCTTCCATTTTTGAAATAACAAAATATAATGACAGCGAGTTTGTAAATAATTCAAAATTATGGATCAGGATGATTCATCCAGATGATAAAGAAAGTACAATTGCAAAATTAAAACGTGTTTACAAAGATAGAGTTAGGAAGCAAGTAGAACTTGAATATAGAATTTTAGACAAACAAGGCTCGTTGGTTTGGGTAAGAAATAAATTAAATTTTGTTAGAAATGAATTTGGTAAAATTGAAAAAATATTTGGTCTTTTGTCCGATATAACTTTAAACAAGAAAAACGAGGAAAAGATACTTAAAACTACCCAAGCGCTCAAAGCACTTAATGATTCCAAAGATAAATTTATATCAATTGTTTCGCACGATTTAAGAACTCCATTTAGCTCAATACTTGGTTTTACAGACTTACTGCTTACCGATGATGATATTTCCAGCGAAAAACAGAGACAATATATAGGGTTTATTCAGGAATCAGCTCAAAATATGCTAAAATTGGTAAACTCAATTTTGGACTGGACTCGCATGCAAACTGGTAGAATTGAATATATTGCTGAAAGGTTAGAGGTTCAATCTGTTGTAAATAATGCAATTAAAATGCTGTCTGGAAATGCACTTAAGAAAAATATTAAATTATATTCCACAATTGATCAAGAGGTTTTTGTTCATGGGGATAGAAATCTTTTACTTCAAGCATTTAATAATTTAATTTCAAATTCAATTAAATTTACTAAACCTGAAGGCGAGGTTTTTATTTCGGCTGAACCTCTAATGGATAAAAAAGTAATTCAGTTTAGTGTAAATGATACTGGAATAGGAATTTCGGATAAAGATATTGGCAAACTATTTTCGGTTGAATCAAAACATACAACCGTTGGAACTAAGGGTGAAAAAGGAAGTGGGCTTGGATTATCACTTGTAAAAGAAATTATTCAAATGCACGGAGGTGAAATATCTGTGGAAAGTTCTCCCAATACCGGAACCTCATTTATTTTCACTATCCCAATTTCTTCAACTAAAATTTTACTAATTGATGATGCCAACAGCGATGTTGTGCTCTACAAAAAATTATTAAATAATATAATGCCTAATTATCAAGTAGAAGTAGCTTATGATGGTAATGAAGGTTTTGACGCTGTTCAAAAAATAATGCCAGCATTAATAATTACCGATCATAATATGCCCAAAATGAGTGGTTTTGATTTAGTAAAAAAAATAATAGCAAGCGATATAAAATACAAACCACCAATTATTGTTTTAAGTAGTGATTTAACCGATTCAATTTCTAAAGAATACGAAGACCTTGGAATTGAATATACTTTTAAAAAACCTGTTGGATTAACAGTATTTAAAAATGCAATTGAAAAATCTTTGCAAAAAGCACTGACTACTTAATTGTTAAACTCTATAATATTTACAAATTACTATTATTCAATTTTAACATCGAGTATTGAGAAATTTTCCCAACCACTAAAATCGAAATGCCACCACTCTGTTTTTATTGGATTAAAGCCATATTTCATCATAATATTTCGTAAAAGGATTCTATTTGCTTTAACGTTCTCTGGCAAATCAGAAAAAGCAAAATGTGCTTTTTCAGTAAAATTGTCATATTCTGTTCCCATTTCAAGCTCATTTCCCAAAGAATCAATAATTGTAACATCAACTGCAGCACCTCTGTTATGTCGTGACCCGGTAGCTGGATTTGCAACATAATTATCATCTGGCAAAATTTCCCACATTTTCTTTTGTACAGAAAGAGGGCGGTAGCCATCAAATATTTTCAATTTGTAATTATGGTTAACTAATAAATCAGTTTGAATTTTAGATAATGCCACTCCAACAATTTTTCGAATATAAATTTTATCTGATGGATAAAGAATTTCTCCAGTGAAATTATTTTTAGTTGCATATTTCACATCAGTAGCAATTGTTGAATCAATTGAATGTAAAGGGACAATTAAAGTATCAGATTGTGCATTTAAAATTGAAAAAGCAAATAAAACATGAATTATTATAATAGTGATTTTTTTCATTTTGCTTTACCTTTTCAATCTTAAAAATATGGTTTCTATTATCAATTTATTTTCTCTTTAAAATAAGTCCACTTGTTGTTGGAATTTTAATTTGACCAGAAACTGTTGACAAAACATCTATCCCAGCTTTTTCGTTATTCACAAATATTTCCCACTCACCATCTGGAAGTAAGAATTGCTCTTCGTTTTGTTTTGAGCTATTCATAAGAACAATAAATTCTTTGTCATACATTTTAACAGAAAATCCAATTGAGAATTCTCCACCTAAATTGAAAAATTTAATTTGCTCACTTTCAGCACGTCTAAATTCTTCATAAGTTTTGCGTAGCTCAATTAATCCTTTATAATAATCCAACAAATCCAAATTCATTTCTGCTTGGTTATAATTTATGTAGTTAGTGAAATTGTCCTTATTATATGAATTATGGTCAAGTTGACCTTTTTCATTATCCGCAATATAATTATTTGTTGCAATTACCTTTGAACGAGCAAATTCTTGTCCAGAATGAATCATCGTAATACCTTGTGAACTAAACAAAAACAAAGCTGCAAGTTTATTAAGTTTTAATTGCTCGGGTGTAAGTTTTGTATTTGCATTAATATCTGCAATTTTTTGATGAGGACTAACTGATTTTGTTCCAATTCTTATAAAATCACCTAAAGTATAACCATCGTGCGATTCAAGATAATTTACAGAATGCTCTACTTTTTGAAATAAACCATGCTCATAGTTTATGGTTGTTCCATTAATATAACTTTTAAGGCGTTCCACAGAGTTATTTCCGTACCAACTTCCAAAAATCCAACCTAATCCATCATTAGGATTTTCTCCTTTTATTCCATTTCTAATTTGGTCATTCCAACTGCCCCATTCACGAAGTGAAAATCCTTTTGGATCATAACCGCCACCCCAAGGTTCGGCAACAAAAACCACATTTGGATTTATTTTACGAGCTTCCCTAATTATTTCTTCCAGGGTTTCCCAATCAATTAATTTTCCTAAATCAAAACGAAATCCATCAATATGATATTCTTTCATCCAAAAAATTATACTATCAATAATTAAACGGCGCATCATAGGTGCTTCGGTTTTTAGATCATTTCCACAATAGCTTACAGCAATATAATTACCATTTTCATCCAATCTAAAATAATATTCTTTATCAATTTCTTTTAAATTTCCAATTTCATATTCAGAAAGATGATTGAAAACAACATCCATCATTACAGCAATATCTTCTTTGTGAAAAGCTTTTACCATATCTTTAAAATCGTTTACTTGCTTTCCATCACGTCCCATCCAATGATTCATTTTCATCTCTTTCCAATTTTCTGAATAAAATGAAGAAGGTGCAAAAAAAGCAGCAGTCATATATCCCCAATGATTTCTCTCGTATGGATTCCAAGTGTTAAACTTTCCATTTAGTGAATCATTAAATGGAATTTCAATATTTCCAAATTCTTGGGCAGGAAGAAGCTCAACGGTGTTAACTCCAAGATTTTTAATATAATTTATGCCACCATTATTCTTTTCAACTAATCCCTTATAAGTTCCAGGTTCAGAAGCTTCTGCTGATGGATGAGCAGTCATATCTTTAATATGCATTTCGTAAATTATTAAATCTCTCCAATTTTGTTCAATCCACTTATCATCTCCCCAATCATATCCTTCGTTATACACAATTGATTTCCGCGGATTATAATAATCAGTAAAAGAAGTTACAGCTTTTGCATAAGGGTCAATACAAAGAGGAAGATGGCTGAAATCATCATTTAGAAATTGAGCAACTCTGTAGCCATAATATTTATTTGTTAAATTATTTTTTAAAGTAATTTCCCAAACTCCATCTTCATCAACATTCATCAAATGTTCTGAAGTTGGATCATTTTCAGGAGCATCAAAAACATAAAGCCTAACACTTTTTGCATTAGGAGCAAATAATCTAAAAGTTGTTGTGTTATCAATAACAAAAGCACCAAGTCTTTTTGTGGAATAAGCTTCATTTTTATTGATAACAATTTTATTTTCAACTTTTTTTGATGTTTCTTTATAAATGTACAAGTTGTCTCCAAAAATATTATGAGTTAAGACAAAAAGAGCAATTATTGTAAATGACATTATCGATTGCTTTTTCATTTTATTCCTTTAATAATTAATCGAACAAATATAGCAATTCTTTAGTTTTAATTTTAATTATTTGACATAATTTATGAAGTTCAAGTTCAACCCCCAATTGTAAATTTTAATCCTATTGCATTATCCATGTTTAATCGCTCTTGTCCTATTTATCTCTTACTTAAAAGCAGATTTAATTTCATCAATTGTCAATGGTTTTGAAACAATATTTCTTTTTCTATCCACAAAAAACATTGTTGGAGTGGCGTAAATAAAATAATCGTTAACTGCTTTGCCATTCCAGCCTTTTAAGTCAGAAACATTTAACCAGTTTAGTTTATTTTCTTTTATGAATTTTGTCCATTCGATTCTGTCTTCATCGAGAGAAACGGCAAGTATTTCAATTTTCTTAACTTTTTGAGCATTATATAGTTTAATTAGCTCTGAAATAGTTGTTTTACAATGTGGACACCAGCTCGCATAGAATATAATTAGTACTTTTTCTGTATCAATTTTGCTCAAATCAACACTATTTCCACTTGAATCTGGCAACATAATGTTTGGAACAACATTTCCAATTTTCAAATATTTTGATTGATCAATCCGTCTTTGAATTGTGGACTCAATTTGTGAATCAAGACACAAATCATCCTTAATTACATAATTATCAACTATATAATTTATTATTGCATCAAAGCCAAATTTTGTAAATCCATCAATCAAGTATTCAGTCATTTGCTGATAAACCAACTCATTTATTTTTGCTTTATTAAGAAGCGTATCCACGGCTTTCATAAATTCTTGTTCTAAAAGCGCCTTTGGCAATTGCTGATTTCGAAAATATGTTAAATATTCAATTGCTTTATTTGTAAATAAATTTGAATTTATCATTTCAAAATCATTAAAATCAACATTATCCAACGCATGTGATTTTAAGAATTTCAATTGGTTGTTGTCTTCATAAGGGTTTTTGGGATTATTAGCCAGTTCCTTAACTATTGGTAATTGAGCTGCTTTTATATAACGAGCAATAAACGATCTTGGCTCATTTTGAGAAGTTACTTCAACAAAATGCTTGTATTCGGCTTGTATTTGAATCAATTTGGCTTTTGTTGTTTGGTAATATTCATCTTTTTGAGGATAATGAGCTAAAATTAAGTTAAGAAGTTCTGTTTTTGTTTTATGTAGCTTACTCAGCTCCAAAAAATTATAATATAATTTATTGCTTTCCGATTTTACAATCTGCAGACTATCAATCAAACTATTAAAATCAGTTTTTATTTCAACATCATTTCCATCGTTAATAAAATCCAACCAATGTTTGCTATCTAATTGAATTCTGTAAAATCCATTGTGCTTTCCCTCCAAAGAAAATTGGAAGTTACCGCTTGCGGAAATTACGGTATCAATAATGCTCGCTTTTTCGCCCTCGAGTTGGGAAATTTCGGGTTTATCTGTACTTTTTAATATTTCTATATTTATTTTTTGTGCAAAATTATTGCAGCTAATTAACAAAAATATTACTAGATACTTTATATTGTTATTCATAATGTGTCCACATGCGTATGATTTTTATTATTTTTTCGTCATCTATCACTTCGTAAACTAATCTATGTTGTTTATTTATTCTTCTTGAAATAAAGCCGACTAGTTTGCCTGAAAGAAATTCAAACGAAGGTGGAAATGCATACGGATTAACTCTAATTATTTCTATTAAATTTTCAACTTTAGGTTTAAGATTTGATGACGCTATTTTCTTAGCATCTTTTTGGGCTTGCGGAGAGAATATTATCTTATACATCACCAATCAAGTTTTTCAGAGTATTTACTTCTTTCAATTTTAGATTCACTTACAATAGAATCGACCATGCCGGGAATCCTTTCTAAATATTCGGTATCACTTAACTCGCCCTTATCGGCACGTAATTTAATAGAAATAGCGTATTGTAATATAGTTTCTCTAAATTTCGGCGGAATATTAGTAATTATATTATTTAATTCATTTTCTATCTGTAACATTGTTTTCTCTTATTGTACACTTAAATTTACTCGTTTTTTATTCAAAAAGCCAAACCTCTATCCAAACCTCCGAGGTTTTCAAAACCTCGGAGTTATTCCGTTTAAAGTCAATTAAATCTTCAACTTATTTTATCTTTAATTGCTTCATATTGGAACTTATTTATGTTCCAAT
>PCUD01000018.1:0-24455 GCA_002786785.1 Ignavibacteriales bacterium CG18_big_fil_WC_8_21_14_2_50_31_20
CTGTGATAAATGTATGTTCTCATTTCATATTTTTCTATTTTGTAAAATTTTTCGGCACGTTCAATAAATTCCGATTCTGGACTGTAATTTAGTTCTTTAAAGCCATTTAATTGATGAAATACATCCGATTTGCCAAATAAAGTTCCACCCAAAACGCAGTTATCTAAATGGATATTTTTGGATAAATCATTTTTATCCTTTACAAATTGATTTCCAATAATTTTAGCAGGGCTGTGCAATAAATCAATATTTTCATTTTGCAACAAATATTCTACACGCAATTGTATATGATTTGGCAAATATTCATCGTCGCTACCTAAAAACGTTATAAAATTGCCTTTGCTATTTATCATTCCAACATTCATCGAATATGCTGCACCTCTATTTTCGTGAAAATGGTATTTTATGTTAACATTGTTATTCAAGTAATTTTTAACCAAATTAAGCGTTTCATCCTCGCTTCCATCATCAATAATTAGTATTTCCCAATTTTTATATGTTTGATTTATTATCGAATTTAATGCTCGTGGCAAATATTCGGCTCTATTAAAAGTTGGTAAAATTATTGAAACTAAACTATAGCTATTTTTATTCTGTATCACTCTATTCACCTTTTATATAAAATTATAATTTGATATAAAACAAACTTTGAGAGATTTCCCAAACCCAACTTTTGAAATTGTGAGGTTCATAATAAAAGTTCCATCTTATTAAAATCTCTTTTATTATTAAAAATAAAAGTTGGGTTTTTTAGTAGTATCACATCAAAATATTAGGCAACCGTTTTCTTAAAAACCGGATTAAATGAGTTCTAATTTTTATATATTTTATATCGTAATTATTTGTAAATAACCAAATAGTTTAACTAGTGAAAAATAACTAATTAAATTAACTTTTGTAATTTTAATCAAGATTGATAGTTTTTAGATAATGAAGTAAATAAAATCATACCAAATTTAGCTGATTTTATTTTGCCTTATTTGCAGAACGGAGAAATTTAGCTTATATGAAAATACTTGCAACAAATTGGCGATGCATTAAAAATCCCGAAATGGGCGGAGCCGAAGTTCACTTTCACGAAATTTTTAGATTAATTGTAAAAATGGGGCACGAAGTAACTCTTGTTGTGCATTCATTTCCCAATGCAAAAAAAGAAGAAATTATTGACGGAATTAAGATTTATAGAATTGGTAGCAAATACACTTTCAAATGGGCGTTTGGAATTTTTTACAAAATGAAATTGGCAAAAAACAATTATGATTTAATTGTTGATGATATTTCCAAAATTCCTATGGATATTCCGCGATATATAAAAAAACCAATTGTTGGAATTTTGCACCACATTCACGGACATACGCTTTACAAAGAAATTCCCGCATATATGGCTTATTATATTGAACGATGCGAAAAAGCAATTCCTAAATATTATTCAAAAACGCCAATATTTACAGTTTCACCAAGTACACAAGACGAGTTAGTGCAATTAGGTCAGCCAAAAGAAAAAACTGATTTACTTTATAATGCAATAAATCAAAGGCTATTTGAGAACACAAAAGTAGAGAAATCAAAAACGCCATTACTTGTTTATGTTGGAAGAATAAAAAAATACAAGCAAATTGAGTTAGTAATTAATGCACTTCCAGAATTGAAAAAAAAATATCCCCAAATTGAATTGCAAATTGGAGGCTCTGGCGATTATCTTAATGAATTAAAAAAACATGCAAATAAAATGGGCGTTTCCAATTGTGTTAAATTTTTGGGCTTTTTAACTGAAACGGAAAAGGCAGAATTACTCGGTCGCGCTTGGTTGTTTGTAACAATGGCAATGAAAGAAGGCTGGGGAATTACTGTAATAGAAGCAAACGCAATGAGCACGCCAGTAATTGGCTCTAATGTTCCTGGACTACGAGATTCAATAAATAATGGTGAAACTGGCTATTTAGTTGAAGTTGGAAACGAAAATGAATTGGTAAATAAAATTTCTGAATTAATTGATGATAAAACCAAACTAAATGAGTTTTCCACAAATGCTAAAAAATGGTCGCTTAATTTTTCGTGGCAAAATTCCGCAGAACACTTTATTAAAAAAGTAAAAGAATGGTATCCTAATATTCAGTAGATTTTTTTCCGCTTTGTTCAATCTATTTTATGACGATGCAAATTATAAATTTGAGCACCAAAGTTATTATAATAATAATTTTTTCCTTTCAATCTTAAAAAAAAACTATAATTGATGCCGTAAAAGTCTATTTTGGATTGGCTTAATAATTGTTCAAATAATCCCAAATTATATATGGAGTTTTAATGTTTCTTAAAAATAAATTTTCAGCCTTGTTAGTAGCAATTTTGCTTGCTTCAACTCAATTTGTTTATTCTCAAAATTATGAACTTATTTGGGCTGATGAGTTTGATTCCACGGAAATAAATCGAGATAACTGGACAAACGAAGTTGGTGAATATTGGGCAAATAACGAAATTCAAGCTTACACTAATTCAAGAACAAATTCTTATATAGATAATGGCGTGTTGAAAATTGTTGCACGAAATGAAAAATACGGCGTAAGAAATTATACATCGGCAAGAATGATTACGCAGGCCAAGCAATCGTTTCTATACGGGAAAATTGAAGCACGTATTAAACTACCTTTTGGGCAAGGAATTTGGCCCGCATTTTGGACTTTAGGTGAAAATATTTCTTCCGTTAGTTGGCCTAAATGTGGCGAAATTGATATTATGGAAATGATTGGTGGAAGCGGAAGAGAAAACACCGTTTATGGAACGGTTCATTGGGATAGCGATGGTCACGCTTCTTATGGAGGACAGAAAACTTTAAGCACTGGAAAGTTCTCGGACGACTTTCACGTTTATTCTATTATTTGGGATCCACAAAAAATTGAATGGTATATCGATAATGTCAAATATAATGTTGTTGATATTACTCCTTCGCATATGAGTGAATTTCATAAAGAACAATTCATACTTCTTAATGTTGCCGTTGGTGGCAGTTGGCCAGGCAATCCTGATTCTACAACACAATTTCCACAAACTATGGAAGTGGATTATGTAAGAGTTTATCAATCAACTAGTCTTTATCCTAAAATTATAATTACTGAACCATTAAACAATGCAACATTTGCCACAAACGAAGAGATAACATTAACCGCAGATGTAGATTTTGACGACACAATTGAAAAAGTGCAATTCTTTCAAGAAACTGCTCTAATAGGCGAAACTTCAGCTAAACCATATATTGTAAGTTGGAAAAACGTTGAAGCCGGATTTTACAAGATTTCTGCAAAAGCTGTTTCTAATTCTGGGTTATCCGGTAGTTCTGAAACAATAGATGTTACTGTCGGAAACGGACAGACGAAATCACCATATAAGGGATATTACGTAAAACTGCCTGGTATTATTGAAGTTGAAAATTATGATATTGGCGGGCAAGGTTCAACTTTTTACGATGTTGATGCAAATAATACTGGTGGCGTTTACAGAAGTAATTCAGTAGATATTGAAGAATGTACCGATATAGGTGAAGGTTATAATGTTGGTTGGACAGCTGCTGGTGAATGGCTAACATATTCCATAAATGTTGTAAAAGCAGGCAATTATATTTTTACGTCGCGTGTTGCAAGTGAAGTTAGTACCGGAAGTTATAAAATTGAAATTGATGGCGTTGATAAAACTGGAAATATCTCAATTGCAAGCACTGGCAGTTGGCAAACATGGACGAACTCCAAATCTCAGGAAGTTGAACTTACGGAAGGAAATCATGTTCTAAAATTTGTTGTAATAAATGGAAATTTCAATATTAATAGCATAAGTGTTTTTGAAAAAGACGCTGTTGATGAGCTTAATATAATTTCACCAAATGGAGGCGAAATTTGGAAAACTGGCGAGATAAATGAAATTAAATGGAATTCACAATTAGTACATAATGTACGATTACTTTATTCAACAAATGGTGGAGCAACTTGGAAAGCTATTTCTAATAAATCAACTGCGGAGTTTGGTGTTTTTAGATGGTTAATCCCAAATGATATTTCCGAAACTTGTCTAATAGCAATTCAGAATTCAGATAAATCAGCTACTTACGATTTTTCAGACGACAATTTTTCAATTAAAGATGCTTCAACTGGCATAATCAATAATAATTTAGTACACGAATTTTCACTTGAACAAAACTATCCAAATCCATTTAATCCAACAACTTCTATCAGCTATGCAATAAAATCAGCTAGCAATGTTAAGCTAAACATTTACAATATGCTAGGACAAGAAGTGGCAACACTTGTAAATAGGCATCAATTAGCTGGTAAATACTCAGTTATATTTGACGCAAAAAATCTTTCAAGTGGAACATATATTTATAAAATTGTGGCTGATGAGCTTGTTTCCGTTAAAAAATTGTTGTTATTAAAATAATAGTTATTTGAAAATACATCCTATTTTATTTATTCTTCATGCCCTATCTTTGTGTTGTGAAATTAATTTTGCAACACAAAAAAAATCTAATGAAAAAAATCAATTTAGCAGTTTTGTTTTTATGTCTAATTTTATTTTCTGGGTGCCATTCATTTTATAAGATTGACAAAGATGAACTGCAAGAAATTAGCGCTAAAGATGAAGTTCAAATCAAGTTTAAAAATGGAAACACGATTAATATTACAAATATTCAATACTTCAACATCACAAAAAATAAAGAGTTAGAAATTATAAAATATAGTTCAACTGAAAACAAAATAGATTCTGGGCGAACTATTTATCCAATAAATGATATTAAAGAAATCAGAGTTGAACGATTTGATACTAAAAAAACCATATTTTCTACTTTCTGGATTACTATTGGGACAGCCCTATTATTAATTATTATATTATTCCCGAATGGTATGACGTTTGTATAATAGTACAACTGCTTTTGTCCAGCAATTTGCAAACTACTTTAAATCATTCAATTGAATTTAACAACCTTTTTCAATATTTTGATTTATTAAAAAAATTTATAAACAGAATTATGAGGATATAATGTTTGATGAAAATTATCAATTTTCGGTAGTTGACCGATTTATTAAATATGCAAAAATTGACACAAAAAGTGATGAGGAATCTGAAGTAACTCCGAGTTCTGCAAAACAGTTTGATTTATCAAAAGTTTTAGTTGAGGAACTAAAAGAACTTGGCTTAACTGATGCGGAAATGGATGACAAATGTTACATAATGGCAACTCTTCCTTCAAACACTGATAAAGATGTTCCAGTAATTGGATTTGTATCACACGTTGATACTTCTCCAGCAGTGTCTGGGACAAATGTAAATCCACAAATCCGCAAAAATTATCAAGGTGGCGATATTGAAATTGGCGAAGGCAAAGTGATTGATGCCGCTAATAATCCAGAACTTAAAGACATGATTGGAATGGATATAATTACAACTGATGGAACAACATTGCTTGGCGCTGATGACAAAGCTGGTATAGCAGAAATTATGGATGCTCTTCAATATCTTAAAGCACATCCAGAAATTAAGCACGGAACAATTAAAATAGGCTACACTCCTGATGAAGAAATTGGACGAGGTGCTGACCATTTTGATGTTGCAAAATTTGGAGCAAAATTTGCCTACACAATTGATGGCTCAACACGTGGCGAAGTTGAAACAGAAACATTTAGTGCAGATGCAGTTGAAATAATTTTTAATGGAATTAATGTTCATCCTGGTTATGCAAAAGGTAAAATGGTAAACTCATTAAAAGTATCTGCCCATTTTCTTGAATCACTTCCAAAAGAAGATATGTCACCTGAAACGACATGCGAACGAGAAGGTTATGTACATCCAGTTTCTGTAAATGGCAATGAAGAAAAAACAATTATAAAAATGATTATCCGCGATTTTATTGATGCAAAACTTGAAGAATACGAAAATGTATTAGAAGAACTTTGTAAAGCAACAGTTTCTGTTTATCCTGGCTCAACATATGAATTTAAGGTTATTAAACAATATCGAAATATGAAGAACATTTTGGACAAACATCCAGAAGTTGAAAACAATGCTCTTGAATCGTTAAAACGTCTTGGAATTAAACCAATTCAATCCGCAATTAGAGGCGGTACAGATGGTTCTCGTTTAAGTTTTATGGGCTTGCCCACACCAAATTTATTTGCTGGCGGTCATAATTTCCACGCTTACACTGAGTACGTTGCAATTCAAGACATGGAAGCATCAGTTAAAAATATTGTTACTCTCATCCAAGTTTGGGAAGAAAACGCTTAAAAAAACATATGTGAAATGTTAAACGTGAAATTGTCCTGCTTGTTATTTTACGTTTTACTTTTAATTATTAGGCTGTTTTTTTGACAGCCTTTATTTTTATTGGATAGATAATGCAAGAACGTCACACAGACCGAAAAAAATACTTTGATGAACAGGTAGTTACAACTGAAAGATATGTAATTCCTTTTCTTAATGAATTTATAAAAATAGATTCAAATCTTTCAGTATTGGAAATTGGTTGCGGTGAAGGTGGAAATTTAAAACCATTTCTTGATTTGGGCTGCACTGTTACTGGAGTTGATTTATCAGAAGGGAAAATTAATAACGGAAAATTATACTTTAAACAGCATCCAAATAAAAACAATTTGCTTTTATATGCTGAAGATATTTATCATTCCAATAATCTTTGTCAATACGATTTAATAATAATGCGCGATGTGATTGAGCATATTCACAATCAAAATAGATTTATGAATTATGTAAAAAAGTTTCTTAAACCAAATGGGAAATTCTTTTTAGCATTTCCACCATGGTATAATCCATTTGGTGGACATCAGCAAATTTGTGAAAGCCGTTTATTATCAATGCTTCCGTATTACCATATTCTTCCGTCACCTATTTACAAAGGCATTCTAAAATTATTTGGCGAAAGCAAAACTAAAATAGATGGTTTGATGGAAGTAAAATCAACAGGTATATCGCTTGAACGTTTTGAAAAAATACTGAAAATTAATAAATATAAAATTGATAGGAAGTCAAACTATTTTATAAATCCAAATTATGAGATTAAATTCGGTTTAAAACCACGAAAACAAATTCCAATAATTTCATTAATACCATTTGTGAAAAATTTTATAATTACTTCCAGTTACTATTTAATTTCAGTAAAAATTTAATTCTAGCATGAGAGCTTTATGATTCTTAAAGAGATAACTGAATTTTCACAACAACTTCATCTTGAGATTAACTCACTTTTATCTCAACTAACCGAGCACAAAATAAATTTTACAAAGAGCAATTTATTATCTATCATAAATTCTGAAACCTCAATTTTGTTGGGAGCCTTTGAGGGCACTAAACTTATAGGAATTTTAACGCTCATTATTTATCAAATTCCAACTGGATTTTGCGGAAGGATTGAGGACGTGGTTGTTGACACAAAATTTAGAGGAAAAGGAATAGGAAAAATGCTCTCACTTGAAGCTATTAAAAGAGGAAAAGAACTAAATCTTGATAAAATATATTTAACATCCAACCCAAATAGAATTATAGCAAATCAACTTTATCAAAAAATTGGCTTTCAACTTGGTAAAACAAATTCTTATTTTTATACCTATAAGAAATAGGAGAAAATAAAATGCTAAAAAAATATACGCTTGCCGAAGTTTTAAATCAAAGTGCTGAGAAGTACGCTGATAACGTTGCCTTATCATCTATTGATGGCTATAAGCTTAACTACAAAGAGTTAAAGGAAAAAGTTAAATCAGTTTCTGCATTTTTAAAAGAGTCTGGAATTTTACCAGGTGATAAAGTTGCAATTCTTAGTGAAAATAGTGTTAATTGGGGTATTGCATATTTTGCAATTACTACAATGGGTGCTATTGGTGTGCCAATAATGACTGAATTTAAATCTACTGAAATTAAGCACATATTAAAACATTCAGAATCAAAAGCGATATTTGTTTCATCAAAACAGTTTGAAAAAATTGAAGAGACAAATTCTGAGGAACTTCAAATTAAAATTTTATTGGATAATTTTTCAATTATTCCAAACGATACAAAAACTGACATATTGAAATCTGCATTAACTGAAGGCTTAAAAGAATTTCAAAAAATTAAATTTGCTGCATTAAAATTAGTTGGATTAACTGATGAAACAATTAATGAGGATGATTTAGCCCTTATTTTATATACCTCTGGAACAACTGGTCATTCAAAAGGAGTTATGTTAACTCATAAAAATATAACTTATGATGCAGTAGAAACAATTAAATTAGTCCATTTCGCTTCAACTGATATTACGCTTTCAATTTTACCTTTGTACCATACATACGAAGCAACTCTTGGTTTAGTAACTCCAATGCTTGCTGGTGCATCTGTTTACTATTTGAATAAACCCCCTACGCCAGCAGTGCTTTTGCCAGCAATGAAAAAGGTAAAGCCAACTGTTATGCTTTCAGTTCCGTTAGTAATTGAAAAAATTTATCGTAATCGGGTTCTTCCTGAAATAAACAAAAAATCAGTTACCCGAAATCTTTATAAGTTAACATTGCTTCGAAAGAAAATGAATGCTGTTGCAGGGAAAAAATTAAAAGAAACATTCGGTGGTAATTTAAGACTTTTCTGTATTGGGGGTTCAGCCCTTGCCGCAGATGTTGAACAATTTTTGCAGGAAGCAAAATTTCCATATTCAATGGGTTATGGTTTAACTGAAACTTCCCCATTAGTAACTGGCACAGATAATTTTAGAGTTCGTTTTAGATCAGCTGGATATTTATTGAATGGAATGGAAATTAAAATTGATTCACCTAATGAAAAGGGTGTGGGTGAAGTTTTAATAAAAGGTCCAAATGTTATGAAAGGTTATTATAAAGACCCCGAGAAGACAGCCGAAATATTTACTGAAGATGGTTGGTTTTGCTCAGGCGATTTAGGCGTTATGGATAAAGATGGATATTTATTTCTAAAGGGACGTTCAAAAAATGTAATAATTGGCTCTAACGGAAAAAATATTTACCCAGAGGAAGTTGAAGCAATAATAAACGAACAAAGATTTGTTGCAGAATCTTTGGTGCTTGATAGAGACGGAAAACTTGAAGCACGTATTTATTTAAACTATGAGCAAATTGATGAAGTTTTTCAAATTGCCAAATTAAACGAAACGCAGGCTCGTAAAATTACGGATGAAATATTAAAAGATATTTTTACTAAATCGAATGAGCGATTAAATAGCTTTTCCAAGCTAATAAAATATGTTGAACAAGTAGAACCATTTGAAAAAACACCCACACAAAAAGTAAAACGCTTTTTGTATTCTTAATAAAAAAGCTTTGGATTTTATTTGTTAGAATTAAATCCAAAGCTTTTATCTTTTTTAAGTTTTTGTAATACTCTACATTAGATAGAAAAATTATCTAAGAACATTCATAATTTGTTGAGCTTGTAGCATGTTATATTCGAAAGCAATTTTTTTGTAATTAACCATGTCAACTATTGTTCCAATGGCACATAGGCCACCAGTTAATAAATAAAGTATTCCCATTCCAATTTGGTCAACAAGAAATCTTTGAATTCCAGCAAGCCCTAAAAATCCAACTAATGCTACTAAAAGAATGGTTTGTGGGTCTCTTCTTCTTGCACGATAAACATGCGCAAATTGCTGAGCTCTGTCATTTTCCATTTCACGAATTATTCCACCAATATAAGCTTGTTCTTCACCCATTAATTCTGGTAAAAAGTCTAAAATATTAGCCATTTAGAACCTCCATTTGTTTTGTTAGATTAATTTTATTTTTTATTAATTTATAAATTCTCTTCAATATTAAAAATAATGCAGGTATGCCAAGAGGATGAGCGTTAAATGATGCGACAAAATCACCATGGAAAATCATTGAAATTGATTTGCCCAATCCACAGCCTGGACAGTTTTCAATTCCCACCAAACTGAACAAGCAAAAATCTAAATGTTTTGGTGTATATGGATTGATAAACGTAAGGTATGCCATCGCAAGAAGCCAGAAGATAGCTTCATAATCATATTTCTTAAAATATTGTATTACTTTTACAAACACACTTTGCTCATATTTCTTAGAGTTGTTTTTTAGACGAACATCTTAATAATTAGTTCACAATTGCAAAATAACAATATACTTTAATTTGTTGTTAAATAATTTCAAGAAAGAATTAAAATTTAATTCTAATATCTACAGCATGTAATTCATTTTTGTCGTCAACAATAATTGGATTAAAATCAAATTCTACTATTCCTTCATTTTCAATAAGCATTTTTGCAACACTTTGAATTAAATTAATAGTTTCATCCAAGTTAATAGACTCTTCACCTCTAACTCCAGCAAGTATTTTTCCCATGGAAGTTGATAAAATCATCTCTTCAATTTCTTCTCTGGAAATAAAAGCAGAGCGAATTGCTGTATCGTTAAATACCTCAACATATTTTCCACCACTTCCAAACATAATTATTGGGCCAAATGATTTATCACGATAACCGCCCAGCAATAGTTCGTGTTTTGTGGCAATAAATTGCTGAATTAGGAATTCCTCAACCTCAAAACCATTGTTTCGGAAATTGTTTTTTATTTCGTTTGCGGCTTCTACTAACTCAGTTTTATTTTTGATATTTAGTTTAACTGCATTTATTTCTGACTTGTGAATTACATCCTTTGACAATCCTTTAATTACAACTGGATAAAAATCAACATCAAGCGATTTAATGAATTTTGCTGATACCAAAATCTGACTAACTTTTGGCAGATTATAATATTTACATATCTTTGAAATATCATTTTGTTTTATAAAACCAGATTTGAAAGAGAATATATTTTTATTAGTTGAATTAAACAATTCAGTTATTTTCTCAACAACTTCAAACCTTTTTTCATACACTGTTTTATGAAACAACATGTTTGCAATAACTTCTGCCGGGTCCTCGGGATTTCTAAATATTGGTTTTCGAGGTTCTGGAATTTTTCTATAATCTTCCCAAAATTCAGGTTTGGGCATTATTACTTGTAATATTGGTTTCTCAGATTTAATTTCATTAACTGCCAACGCAACTGGCATAGGCTTTACTACTCCAGGTTCAACAAATAGAGAAATAACCGCATCAACATTTTCATCTTCCAAAACAACTTTTATAACTGCTGGAAATGAAATTTCATTTCCATGCGGCAATAAATCAATTGGATTATTCACAGTCCCTTCTGGATGAACAATCTCTCGCAATTTCATTTTGGTTTCTGATGTTAGCGTTGCTAAAACTAATCCTTCTTTTTCCAATTTGTCCGTTGCCAATATTGAAGGTCCGCCAGCATTTGTAACCACCACAACTCTATTTCCTTTTGGAATTGGAAACGCTTCAAATCCCTTTGCTGTATTGAATAATTCATTAACATTTTCAGCGCGAATAACTCCAGCTTGCTTAAGAAGTGAATCAACCACTCTATCAACACTGCTTAGTGCACCAGTATGAGATGAAGCTGCTTGCATTCCACTTTTTGTATTTCCAGCTTTTAGAACAACAACAGGCTTTGGAGCTTTATTTAATAGGAATGGTTTTATAAATTCAAATCCATTATCAAAGCTTTCAAGATAATAAGTAAGGACATCTATATTATCATCTTCTTGCCAAAACTGGAGAAAATCATTTTCGTTCATATCCGCTTTATTGCCAACGCTTATAAAATGAGCAAATTTCAAATCCGTTTCCCGTAAAGAGTTTAATATCATTGCACCAAGCGCACCACTTTGTGATTGATAAGCAATTTTTCCATGAGCCGGCATTTCTGCAATGAAGGTAGCATTTAAACTTACATCCGAAATTGTATTAATTACTCCCATGCAGTTTGGACCAATCATACGCGCATTAGCGGTTTTAATTTTTGTAAGTATTTCATTTTCAAGATTTTCCCCAACCTCGCCAGTTTCTCTAAATCCAGCAGTTATCAAAATTATTGATTTCACATTTTTTGCAAGCAATTCATCAATTATCTCAATTGTAAATCTTTTAGGAACAAGTACAATTGCTAAATCGATTTTCTCCTCAATATCAACAATTGATTTGTAACATTTGAAACCAAGAATTGAATCTGATTTTGGATTGACAGGAAATACTTTTCCCTTATAATTAAAGAGTTTCATGCTTCTTAAAACTTCATATCCAATACTCAGTTCTTTTGAAGATGCTCCAGCAATACAAATTGAGTTGGGATAAAAAAAGTTATGAATTGATTTGTCCATTTAAGTTTCCTAATTTTTTAATGATTTAAACTAATAAAAAGTGTTCTCTATCCCAAAATATTATGTTAATTCCAAATCAGATTAAAATTAAATATTTAAGCAAACATCCTTTCATTTATTACGTCTAAAAAATCGTCTATTTAACAAATTGGAGTAAAAAATGAAAAAATCGTTACTTACTATTTTACTTTTTTCCGCACTATCACTTTTAGGTTGTAGTTGCACATACCATTCGCAAGTTGTTGGAAATGGTGATACTATTGAAAAAACATTTACAGTTTCCGAATTTTCTGTAGTGGATGCCTCGCATGCTTTTGACATCAAAGTTTCTGTGGGTAAAGAAACTTCCGTCCGTATTGAAACTGATGAAAACATTATGGAATATGTTAAAATATCTGTTGATAACAATACATTGTATTTGAGCACTAAAAGCAATAAAAACATTCGTGGAAGTATAAAAGCATTTATAACAACTCCAAGTTTAAACGGGGCTAATTTATCCGGTGCATGTAAAATTGAAGTTGAAGGAATTGAAACATCTAAATTTAGCATTGATATGAGTGGTGCTTGCAAAGGCACTTTTTCTGGAAATACTGAAAAACTGGATGTCAATTTATCAGGTGCCACAAAAATTAATACTGTTGATTTAAAAGCAACCGATGTAATTGTTGATGTAAGCGGCGCTTCCAAATGTGATATTTATAGTAGTTCGTCAATAAGCGCAGATGCTTCAGGTGCAAGTAAAATTGTAATTTATGGCGATCCTCCAAACGTAAAAACTGATGTAAGCGGAGCAAGTAAAATTACTTCCAATTGATTTTGAAATTGTGATATTAACCAGTTAACTTTGTTTACAAAATCAAATTTAATAGGAAATAAAATGATAGATAAGCCAAAAATTGGAATAATAATGGGTAGTGATTCTGACTTACCAATAATGGAAAAAGCTTTTGCTGTTTGCAAAGAGTTCAATGTTCCATTTGAAGTAAAAATAATCTCTGCTCATAGAACTCCAGATGTTCATGCGGAATATTCTAAATCAGCTGCAAGTCGTGGAATAAAAGTAATAATAGCTGCTGCGGGAATGGCGGCTCATTTACCTGGTGTAACTGCCGGGCATACACATTTGCCAGTTATTGGAGTTCCAATAAGTAGCAAAAATTTAGATGGAATGGATGCGCTAATGGCAATCGTTCAAATGCCTCCCGGAATTCCAGTTGCAACGGTTGCTATTGATGGAGCTAAAAATGCCGCTTTACTAGCTATTCAAATACTAGCTGTTTCTGATTTGGAATTATCTGAAAAGTATATTCAATTCAAAAAGAATATGGCTTTAGATTCAATTAAGAAAAATGATGGATTAAAATATTGATAGATTTGGATATTGAGCGAAAAGCACTTTTTCGCTCAATATTTTTACGGCTCAATTAGTCCATTTAATTTTCGAAGACCAATTCCTGTAATTCTTTCAGAATCCCATTCCGAACTTTCTGTTAATTTTTCTTTCCTTTGTTCACAAATGGAATATTGACAATACTTACAAAGTTCAAAATCGCAATAATCAAGATGGATTTTAACTTGTGAGCCTGGTAAAACTTTTTGCAGTTCTGATACAACCAAATCGTCTGACTTGTGGGCTTCAACAATTGTAAAATAGAAGGGCAAAATTAAATGAAAATCAACAAATACATGATTTGCCGATTTCCAAAACCGCAGTTCGTGAATATCTATCCATTCTGGCTTTCGGATATCAATTATTTTTTCTGTAATAAGATTCATCGTTTTCAAATCTACTTCATTCATCAATCCACCAATTGATTCTCTAACCAATTTATAGCCAGTATATAAAATATTTAGTGCAACAATTATGGCTATTATTGGGTCAAAAACTGGAATGTTAGTAAGCAATACAACGCCCAAACCAACAATAATTCCACCACTGGTATATACATCCGTTAAAATATGTTTTGCATCGGCAATTAGTGTAAGTGAATTTGTCTTTTTTCCCACTTTAGCTAAATAAAGTGCTAAAATTAAATTTGCACCAGAGGAGGCAACTAGCAACAAAATACCAATACCAAGCTGCGAAGGTCCAGCACCAGTAATGATTTTTTCAATACCAGAATAGATTATTACCAACCCAGCAAGAGCAATTAAAAATCCCTCAAAACCTGCTGAGAAATACTCAATTTTACCATGCCCGTATGGATGATCTTGATCCGCTGGTTTTGAACTTATAATAATGCTGTATAAAGCAACAGCAGCCGCAACGATATTAATTATGGATTCAGCGGCATCCGAAAAAATGGCAGTTGAATAGGTAACTAAATAAGCGCTAAATTTTATTGCAAATATTATGATGCCCGCAATAAGAGATATTTTGGCGGCACGCATATTTAGGTTTTCGTTTGTCAATTTTTTGCTCATTTATTTATTTCCGATAAAAACAAAATATAATTTTGGAAATAGTTCTGCAACCGTTTTTGCCTTTTCGTAGGATTCAAAAATTCCGTAAACTGTTGAGCCTGTTCCACTCATTAATGAAAACATTGCGCCATTTTCATTTAGTTTCGTTTTAATTTTTTCTATTTCTGGATAACGATTAAATACACTTGTCTCAAAATCATTTACTAATTTTCTATTCCAGACGCTTATTTCGTGTTCATAAATTTCGGAATAGTTAAATAAATTTTGTTTTGGAATTATATTTGAAAATGCTTCTTTTGTTGAAATATGAATTCCCGGATTTACTAACAAAATTGGATAATCTATTTTTAATTCCGTTTTCTCTAACAATTCCCCACGGTTTTTACCAATGGTTGGATAATTGCACAGAAACAATGGCACATCTGAACCAAGTTCCAGAGCAAATGATTTTAATTCTTCAGTAGAATAATTAAGTTTGTACAATTCATTTATTGCTTTTAGAGTTGAGGCTGCATCCGAACTACCTCCACCAAGTCCAGCACCTATTGGAATATTTTTCTTAAGAGTTATTTTAGGAGTTAATTTTTGTCTCGTTTTTTGTTCCAGAAGCTTAATTGCTTTTATAATGATATTATCTGTTTCTAAATTTTCATTTTTGTCAATTAAAATTAGTTCTAGTTTATTGGATTTTTCAAATATTAGTTCATCAAATAAATCGTGAATTTGATAAAAAATGGTTTCAAGATTATGAAATCCATCAGCTCTTTTTGAAACTATATTTAATCCAACATTTATTTTTGCTGGAGCTTTTATTTCAATTCTTTCCAATCAAATATTCCTTAATTGCTAATGTATGTGCTGGTGTTGAACCACAACATGTTCCAATAAAAAACGGATTATTAACATAGTTATTTTTAATAATTGCTAAATATTCTGCTGGAGTTACACCTTCAAAAATATTTATATCTGTATAATTTCCACTTCCACAATTTAAATAAAAGCCCCTTCTTTTTGGAGACCTAATTTCTGAGATAATTTTTGAAAATATCTGCGGCGTAACACAATTTATTCCAACTGCAATTGGATTAAAATTTTCAACAAATTCAATTATTTCATCAAGCTTTTCGCCACTTAAAATTTTACCTTCATTTGTTACAAACAGACTTACAATAAACGGAATATTATTTTCACCGCAATGCTCACAAATAATTTTTATTTCATCAAAGTGGCTTTGAGTTTCGTTTAAAATAAAATCAACACCACTATTCCAAAGCATATCAATATGCTTTCTATGATTTACTTCAATCTCATTTTGTGTAGCTTTTCTAAATTCTTGATAGGAATCCTCAGCTGGTGGATTTGAACCTGCAATAAAAATATTTTCGTTTCCATCAATTACTTCAATTGCCAAGTTAACGCTTGCTTTAACAAATTCTGTATTAGAAATCCCAAGATTTGATTGATTGTAAGCAATTGGATTAGTTCTAAAAGTATTTGTGGTTATTATATCCGCTCCAGCATTGATGTACTCTTTATGAATTTCAATTACTTTTTCTGGATTAACAATATTTGCAAATGAGCTCCAGAGATTTTTATGCATTTTTAAATTTCGCTGCTGAAGCAAACTTCCAATTGCGCCATCCAAAATTAATGGACGTTGAATCTTACTTTGAAACTCTATAATATTTATTTGTTTTCTTGTCATTGTTGCATTGTTTAATTGTTTAATTGTTGCATTGTTATATTGTTGCATTGTTAGCAATTTAGCAATTTAGCAATTGAACAATACAACAATCCAGTTCAGCAAGCGTCACTTTTAATAAAAATAATTAATATAGTTATTATTTATTCCTCAGAAATCATTTCAACATTTGAAGGAATTTCTGGTTTTACCAACAACACCTTTTCTTTTTCTATCAATACTTTTCCTGGCTCCATTCCTTTTTTCTTTCTTACAAATTTTGCAAATGTATACGAAACTGGCGCTGTTCCAGCGGTTTTTGCTTTGGAATAAAACGCAGCAATTTGCGCAGCAATTTTAATAATATTTTTAGGCATTGCTTCTTTTGTACTTTCCACTCGCAAAACCACATGCGAACCTGGCAAACCACGCGCGTGAAACCAGTAATCATTCTGTTTTGCAATTTTGATTGATAGCATGTCGTTACTTTTACTGTCTCTTCCAACCAATACTTTGTATTTGCCATCAATTAAAAATTCCCTAAGTTTTGCGCCATCTGTCACTTTTTTCTTCTCGTTTTTTTTATCAGATATTTTAAGTTTCGTTTTTATTTCAATGTAATCATCTACAGAATTGGCATTCTCAAACTCTGTTTCAATAGCTTTCAATTTGTTGAACTTTGCTAACGTATTTTCATATAATTCTAACGAAATTTTGAAATTAACTTTTTCATCTTTTGCTTTTTCAAAATAGTAATCAATTGATTCTTGTGGGGAATTTTTGGGATTTAGTTTTATTCCAATTTCTTCGTTAGTTATATAATCAACAACCGTTGTTAAATCCATTCCCTTTACCAATAAATATCTGTTAATTGAAAGCAAATTCCCATAGTTATAATATTCTTCGCTTCTTTCACCCTTATCAATCCTAGCTTTTAAATTATTTAGCCTACTTGTTGTTCGTTCAATTTCCTTTGTTAACTGTTTATTGATTTCTTTTTTTAGACCATTAATATTTTCAAATCGGAAATGCTTTTGTATAAATTTAGAAATAGCGGAATTACAATCATCACAAAGCATTTCAACTTCAGCAGGAAATATTTTAAAACTTTCTGGCACAAAGCGTATTTTCTCTTCAACTTCATTTTCAAATACCTTAATTTTTCCAGAATATATTTCTCCTAATATTTGATGAAATAACTGTTCTATTGATTCTCCCTCTTTATAACGAAATTTCATTTCTGAAATTACTTCTCTGGGAATAAAAGAATATTCTTTTTTGATATTGTGTAAATCAAATCCTTCAAATAAGTTTTCATCAATTTTGTGAAATACATTTTCCCGTGTAAACTCATTGCTTTCAATCCGTTCTAAAATTCCAGAACTTTCCTTGCTTTTCCTTAATTCCTCAACTATCCGTCTGTTTTTTAGAAAATAAATATTTGTATTTCCACCCATTATTGAAAAAAACAACTCCATATTTGCGAGTTTAATTCTAATTAATCTATCGTTTATCGAAATCTCAATTTTTTCAATAAATTGTTGTTTGTTTAAAACATTATATGCAATTATGTTTTTCTTCGCTTTTCTATGATCATCTTTAACCAACATGAATGGAAGCAAAGGATTTGTTGAAATATATAAATGTCGATAAGGATTTTCATCTGTTGGAACGGAAATTAACAACGAGTTTTTTTCTTGCGAAAATATTTCGGTAGCTACTGCGCCAGCTAAAACTCTATTTAGCTCAACAACTGTTCTATTTAAGTAGTAATAATTTCTTAGCATAATGTCTTCATTTTAATTCTCAAATATACTAAACATAGGATGTGATTGATTATAAATTTAATAATTTGCAAGCTTTTAAAGTCCAAAGACATTCTATTATTTTAACATGAAAGCAAAAATATTAGCGATAATTTTTGCTTATAGGCAAAAATTATCGTATCATTACACAACACTTAAATGAGAATTAGATGCAAAAGGAACGTTATTTGACAAAAAATATAGTTGAAGACCTGCAGTCCAAAATGGTGTTCATTGGTGGAGCACGACAAGTAGGAAAAACAACTCTAGCCAAAGAAATAGTTGCTAAAGAGTTAAATAATTCTCAATATTTCAATTGGGATTATCCGCCAGATAGAAAGAAAATAAAAGCCTTAGAATTACCTGGTGAAGATTCGCTTTTAATTTTTGATGAAATTCATAAATACAATAAATGGAAAACAACCATAAAAGGAATTTATGATGTTCACAAGGATAAATATAAAATTATAGTTACTGGAAGTGCTAAAATGAATATTTTTAGAAAAGGTGGTGATTCCTTGCAGGGACGCTATCACTATTATAATTTACATCCATTTTCACTTTCAGAAATGACAAATGCAAAAAACGTAATCATCCCAATGAGTGAATTATCTATTAATACACAAAATAATATTGAATCGTTCGAATCTCTTTTTAAATTTGGCGGATTTCCAGAAATGCTATTAAAAGAAAGCACTCGTGGCTTAAGAAGATGGCATAATGAAAAATTAGAGCGGCTATTTCGCGAGGACATTAGAGATGTTGAAAATATTAGAGATATTGGTAGTATGAAATTACTTGGTGATATGCTGCCAAATAAGGTTGGAAGTCCTCTATCAATAAATTCAATTAGAGAAGATTTAGAGGTTAGCCACAGAGCCGTTACAAATTGGTTGGATATATTAGAACTATTTTATTATCACTTTAGGATTTTTCCATTTCATTCAAATAAAATTCGTTCACTTAAAAAAGATGCAAAACTTTATTTAACGGATTGGTCTGAAATTGAAGACGAAGGAATTAGGTTTGAAAATTTAATTGCTTCCCATCTTTTTAAATTTGTTGAGTACATAAAGCAGTCCGAAGGAGATAAAATTAGTCTAAATTATCTTCGAAATGTTGACAAAAAAGAGATAGATTTTCTGGTAAGTGTTGATAACAAACCTTGGTTTGCTGTTGAAGCAAAACATAGTGACACGAATGTTTCAGCAAATATGAATTATTTCAAAGAAAGATTAAATATTCCCTTTGTTTATCAAGTAATAAGAAAAAGCAATGTTGATATTTTGAAAGATAATGTCAGAATTATATCTGCCGATAAATTTTTAAATAATTTGATTTAGATGATTTTATGAAAACAAAAGATAAAATATTTAAAGATCCACTTTACAATATTGTCGATTTTGAATTTGACAATAAAGTTGCAAATGTGTTTGAAGATATGCTCAAACGCTCAATTCCAGGTTACAGCTCAATTATAGCTACAGTTGGAATGCTTACAAAACTTTATTCGCAGCCAAATAGTAATTATTACGATTTGGGCTCGTCGCTCGGAGCTTCTGCGCTTGCAATGCGTCGGAATGTAGTTCATCCAAATTGCAGAGTAATTGCAATTGATAATTCTGAAGCGATGGTTAATCGGTCAAAAGATATTATTGGAATGGATAATTCCGAAACTCCTATTGATATTTTTTGCGATGACATTCGTAATTTCAAAATTGAAAATGCAGCAGTCGTTGTTTTGAATTATACTTTGCAATTCATTTCGCCTAAAAATCGTGATAAAATAATCCAAAATATTTATGATGGAATGAAGAGTGGTGGAATATTAATCCTTTCCGAAAAAATTATTTTTGAAGATACTGAGCTTAACGAACGCCAAATTTCGAGATATCATAATTTTAAAAGACTAAATGGTTATTCCGATATTGAAATTAGCAAAAAGAAAGAAGCACTCGAAAATGTGCTAATTCCAGATACGGTGGAAATTCACAAAAAAAGGTTGCTAAATGCTGGATTTAAAACAGCCGATGTTTGGCATCAAACATTTAATTTTGTTTCCATTGTGGCTGAAAAATGATTGATTATTCTACATTTTTTAATTTTATCCAGACAAATCAATTGCAGAAATATTCTTACCATTTCCAACAGAAAATTGCAGAAGCCTCCGAAATGACAAGTGACAATTTAAATTGGCAAAATGCAATTGATAATTTTCCAAATATTACTCCATCAATAATTGACTTTTCACAAAGCACGATTAAAATTGGAAATCCCGATGATTGTTCTAATAACGAGAGCAATCAACTTAGAGAATCATTAATGAAACTTCGTCCTTGGCGAAAAGGTCCTTACAATTTATTTGGTAATTTTATTGATACCGAATGGCGAAGTGATTGGAAATGGGACAGACTTAAAAGCCACATAACTCCACTAAAAAACAAAAAAGTTTTGGATGTTGGTTGTGGAAACGGTTATCATTGTTGGCGAATGCTCGGCGAAGGTGCTAGAAATGTTATTGGAATTGAGCCATTTATGTTAAGTCTTTTCCAATTTGATGCTATTAACCATTTTATAAAAAATAATTCTTTGTGGTTATTACCAATAAAAATGGAGGATTTTCCTCAGCAGACTAATTTTTTTGACACAGTTTTTTCAATGGGCGTACTTTATCATCGCCGCTCACCTTTTGACCATCTTTATGAATTAAGAGATTCATTACAACCCAAAGGCGAATTAGTTTTAGAAACTTTAGTTATTGATGGAAAACTTGGCGAAGTTCTTGTTCCAGAAGGAAGATATGCACAAATGCGAAATGTTTGGTTTATTCCTTCAATTTTAACTTTGGAATCGTGGCTAAAAAAATGTGGATTTGTAAATATTAGAGTCGTTGATATAACTCCAACTACAATTGAGGAGCAGAGAGCAACAGACTGGATGACTTTTGAATCGTTAAAAAATTTTCTTTCAACCACAGATTTAACAAAAACTGTTGAGGGATATCCAGCACCGAAACGAGCAATTATAATTGCAAATGTTTCTTGATTTTCTTTAATATTAAAAATATTCTAATTACATTATGATAAATAAAAATATTTTTTAATCATTTGGGAGGTTATATGAAAAGAACAATTTTTGTTTTAATCCTTTTTTCTCTTTTTGCAACAATTATAATTTCTTGCGGTGAATCAAAACCAGAAATTGACAAAATGGCTTTAATGACAAATGCTAAAGCAGTTTTTCAACCATTACCCGCAAAAATGCCTGGTTCAGAAAATGATACACCAGAACTAATTGCGTTGGGTGAAAAATTGTACTTTGATGTTCGTCTTTCAAAGATGGATAATCAATCTTGTAATACTTGTCACATTGTTGATAACAATGGCGCTGGCGATGATAATCTAATAACTTCACCAGGCTCAATTGCTAATACAATTGGAGTTCGTAATTCTCCAACTGTTTTGAATGCTGGATTTCACTTTGTCCAATTTTGGGATGGACGTTCGCCAGACTTAAAAGACCAAGCAAAAGGTCCAATATTAAATCCAATAGAAATGGGAATGCCTGACGAAAAAAGTGTTGAGCAAAAAATTGCCGCTATTGAAGAATATCAAACCATGTTCAAAACTGCTGGAATTGAAATTACTTTTGATAATTTAGCTGGTGCAATTGCCGCTTTTGAACGTACTTTAATTACTAAGGACAGATTTGATATGTTTTTGAAAGGAAATCCACAAGCAATTACCGACGTTGAAGCAGAAGGATTAGCAATTTTTATTGATAAAGGCTGCACAACTTGCCATACCGGTCCATTACTTGGTGGAAATATGTTCCAAAAAATGGGATTGTTGAAGGCTTATGCCGATACAACCGACAAAGGCAAATTTGATTTAACTAAAGTTGAAGCCGATAAATATATGTTCAAAGTTCCTTCATTAAGAAATATTGCTTTAACAGCACCATATTTTCACGATGGAAAAGTAGCTGATTTGAAATCCGCAGTTACATTAATGGCTGATATTCAATTAGCTAAAACATTAACTGAAGATGAAACAAATAAAATGGTTGCGTTCTTAGAATCGCTATCAGATATAAAACTTGCTAAAGCACAGAAAAAAGTGCAATAATAATTATTTTTTCTTATTTTGGAACTGCGCTTATTGTGCACAATTTTTTATAACTTAATATTTAGTAGTTCTCACTACTTGCACTTAAAGTCCAACAGAATTCTGTTGGACTTTTTGTTTTAAAAGGTTTGTGAATGTTATTGTGTGTCTGGTAATTGGGTTGATTTACTTGTATTTCGTTTTTAATAATGATATCTGCATTGCACAAAAGCAATTTCATTATCTTTAACAACATATACTAATCTATGCTCTTGTGTTATTCTTCTTGACCAAACTCCGCTTCCTAAATATCTTAAAGGTTCTGGTTTCCCAATTCCCTCAAATGGATTTCGCACAATTGCTTCAACTAATTCTAATATTTTTAAAGCTATTTTACGGTCTGTTTTTATCCAGTAACTAAGGTCTTCTCTAAATTCGTTGTGAAAAATTGTTATTATTTTTCCTTCCGATTTTTTATTCAAGACCAAATTCCTTTTTTAGGTCACTTATAGTTTGTGGAACTTCTTTTCCTTCTTGAACTTTTAATAGCGTTTTTAGAAGTCTTTGAGCATTTTTAGGTGAACGAAGTAGATGATTTGTTTCTAAAATTCCAGAAAGTTCACTTTCTGAAATCATTGCAACATTTTCGGCATTTTTACGATTTATTATTACAACTTCTCGATTAAGAGAAACTTCATCCAACAGACTTGCTAAATTTTGACGCGCTTGGCTATATGTTAAACTAATTGCCATTTTATATTCCTTTTTTATTGTACAACATTATTGTACATATATTTTTGAATAAATGCAAGGAATTTTTTAAGGACATAACGGCCTTGCAAATAACCCGCCGCCCAGAACTACAATATTTTTTTATTATTAAAAAATGTTTAGAGCTGTAGCCTTGCTTATCTTTTCTCGCAAGCAAGGCGGAACTAATTTAAATACATATACTACTTTAAAGAGCAACTTTCATAAAACACTAAACTAAAGAACTGCACTCAACCCACTTGAATATCGCGGGCGGGTTGATTTGCTGGTTATGCACGTTTTTAAATTATTAGTGTCCCAGTAATTTCTCTATCTCTAAACACTTCTCCGTTTTTTGTAAGTCCAATACCATTTCGAATCCAAACATATTTAACATTCTTATCATCGGCTTCTAATTCATATTGGAAATATGGAAATTTAATTTTTTGTTTCAATTGTGCTGTATTATTATTTCTTCGTATACTAAAAAGCTCTTCACCATTTCTAAAGTCTAATATTCTACACTTATCATAACCAGAAACTTTGAATATTTTTGAAAGCATAGGGTTATTTTCTTCTAAGTCTTTACCAAATATTATTTCAGGTTCATTTGAATCAAGTTGTAATAAATATGGAACGACTAATATTTTTTGATTTGTCATGAACTTTAATTTCTTTTCTTTTTTATTAATAATTCCTTGACCTACTAAATCTTGTGTAATACTTTTGTCACCAACATCAACTTTTAATAAACATTTCAGCTCAATATTTTGTGCGTGAAGGATTCCATGACATATTTTACATAAGAGTATACACTTATCAAGTTCATCAAGTTGTTCAGTTGAAATAGTTCTTCTGATAAGATTATCGTAATTTGGATGTTTCAGAGAAGGAACAACGTGATTAAATTCAAAGATGCGATTGAAAGTCCCAAATTCTTCAACCATTTCTTTTACATTACGACCACAATGTCTGCAACAATTATTTTTATAATCCAATTGTTGTTTCTTGTTAGCCATAATATTCCTAAATCTTATAATTACATTTAGTGCATAACTTTAAAGAATTTTATCTGGAAATGAACAAAAAAATATAAGACCACATTCATTCATTTCATTTACAGACTTGTCCCATATTTTATTTTGGGATAAAATTCTGTTGTCCCATAAAAAAGGGATAAATGCGAAACCATCATTTGCATGGTGCTATGGGTATTTAATCTGGTTTCTGTTTTGTTATTTAATTTAAATTTAATCATTATTTTTGTTTGTTAACTTAAGTAAAAGTACTTCTCTTAGTCAAAGATAAATTAACATATCTAAAATTATTATTTTTCATAACTGATAAAGTGTTTTTTATTTTAAGGCACATACTACGTAAAACTGTAGCAAAATAAAAAATCCCCACCCCTAAAAACACTAAAGCAAATTACAAGTTGTG
>PCUD01000018.1:24476-33589 GCA_002786785.1 Ignavibacteriales bacterium CG18_big_fil_WC_8_21_14_2_50_31_20
ACACCCTTTATAATGATTTAAATATTTGTTTTGATTTCTCTAGCATATCATCAAACCTATTATCTATTATTTTATTTGTACTAATATCATATAATAAAATTTTCTGAGACCATTTATCTTTTGGTAAATTCTTATCAGGAATAGATGTCCCAATAAGTAATTTGTTTTTGCTTAATTTCTTATAGAAAGTTACATCTAAATCTGATTTGGTAATCTGTATAAGATTATTCCCATTCAGCTCAGATATAAAAATAGCACTGTTGTCATTATCGAATAACTTATTATCGCTATTTGAATCCTCATTGATTACTATGTACAAAATATACTTTTGAGCTTTTTGTTTTTCATCCGAAGGATAATCTATGGATAAAATATTGACGGGTTTATTAAATAATAATTTATATTCATCATTTGATAAATCATAAAATAAAATATTAGTACATAATTCAGATAAATATCCAGCACGTTTATGAAGTTCATTTTGATAGTCTTCGTCTTTCATTAATACTTTCATCAAAGAATATTCAGAACCATAAACGAATATTGGGTTTGATAGACTAAAAAAGAATTTTGATTCCTCTTCATTATCTTTTTTATCCACAATTGTAGTAGAATCCGATGAATCTAAATTTTTAGTTTCATCTTTTGAACAAGAATTAAATAAGAAACTAATGAATAAGATGATAATTATGTTTATCAATAGAAGATTTTTCATAGACTATCCTAAAAAATATTTTGGCATATAACTTTAAAGAATTTTATCTGGAAATGAACAAAAAAATATAAGACCACATTCATTCATTTCATTTACAGATAGAAAATTATTTAACTATTTATTTCCAAGAAATGCAGCTAAATTAAAAACCCAGAACAAACATCCCACAATAAACTTATTTTCTGCATTTCTTAAAAAGCAACTTAACCAAAAAGAGAGTTTTATCCAAAATATTTCAAAAACTATTTTAATTTTTGGGTTCACAAAATATTATCGCGTTATCATATCCTATACTTCGGCAATTTAGGTTGTTTGTTGCCGTTGAACCAGGATAATATAATAGTATAATAATTATCAGTTTAAGAAATAGAGTAATACATATTTTGCTAAAACTCTTTTTGTACCTCTCATAAAAAAGAATTGTATATTTGCACTACAAAAGACAACGTGTCTTGTATAACTAAAAAACGTATGAATAAAATATTAAAATTACTTATTGCTACTTTATTCTTTTTATTAATTGTAAGTTGTAGAGAAAGCAGCAAAAACAAAGGAAAAGAACAAATGAATAATGAATCGAGAAAAGCGAATCATTTAATAAATGAAAAATCACCATATCTTTTGCAGCATGCTTATAATCCCGTGGATTGGTATCCTTGGGGTGAAGAAGCATTTGAAAAAGCAAGAAGGGAAAACAAACCAATATTTTTATCAATTGGGTACTCAACTTGTCATTGGTGTCACGTAATGGAACATGAATCGTTTGAGGACAGCACAGTTGCAGAGGAAATGAATAAAACATTTATTTCAATTAAAGTTGATAGAGAGGAACGTCCAGATATAGACAATATTTATATGTCTGTTTGCCAACTGCTTACCGGAAGCGGTGGCTGGCCTTTAACAATAATTATGACACCAAAGAAAAAGCCCTTTTTTGCTGGAACTTATTTCCCCAAGGAAACTCGCTTTGGAAGAATTGGAATAATTGAACTTACTCAAAAAATTGCGGAAAGTTGGATTGTTGAAAGAGATAAAATCAATTCCTCAGCAGAACAAATTGTGGAAGCAATTAAAAACCAACAAAATATTAGCGGCAATTCTGAAATAACCGAAGAAGCAATGAATAATGCTTTTGAGCAATTTAAGTCCCGATTTGATTCTCAATTTGGTGGATTTGGCTCATCTCCAAAATTTCCTTCGCCACATAATTTAACATTTTTACTCCGTTATTGGAAACACACCGGAAATTTAGATGCTCTAAAAATGGTTAAAAAAACTATTTCGTCAATGCGTTTGGGTGGCATTTTTGATCACATTGGATTTGGGTTTCATCGTTACTCAACTGACCGAGAGTGGTTTTTGCCTCATTTTGAAAAAATGTTATACGATCAAGCTATGTTAACTTCTGCATATATTGAAACTTATCAAGCTACGCAAAACGAGGAATATGCTTTGGTTGCGCGGGAAATTATTGAATATGTTTTACGAGATATGACTTCGTCAGAAGGTGGTTTTTATTCCGCCGAAGATGCGGATAGTGAAGGAATTGAAGGTAAGTTTTATGTTTGGAGTATTGATGAGATTAGAAAAATTCTAAACGAAAAAGAGGCTCAACTTTTTATTACAACATATAACTTGGAGCAAGATGGAAATTTTTCTGAAGAAGCCACAAAAATTAAAACGGGTGAAAATATTCCTCACTTAAAAAGCAATTTACATGACATTGCAAAAAGAATTGTTTTAAATCAATCAGAGTTAGAAAGGCGATTAGAAACCATAAGACAGAAACTTTTTGCAGAGCGTGAAAAAAGAATTCATCCTTATAAAGATGATAAAATTTTGACTGATTGGAATGGATTAATGATTGCTTCGCTTGCCAAAACTGCTCGTGTTTTGAATAATGATAAATTTAAAAATGCTGCAATTAAAGCAATGGAATTTATTCTAACAAAAATGAAGGATAGTAATAACAGATTGTTACACCGTTATCGCGATGGAGAATTTTCAATACAAGCAACTCTTGACGATTATGCTTTTGTAATATGGGCACTATTGGAATTATATGAAACCACTTTTAATACAAGCTATTTAAAAACTGCTATTGAATTCCAAAATATCCAAAATAAATATTTTTGGGATGAAGAAAATTTCGGATATTTTTTAACAGCTAATGACGCTGAAAAATTACTAACAAGAAGCAAAGAACTTTACGATGGTGCAATTCCTTCGGGTAATTCGGTGTCATTTAATAATTTGTTAAAACTCGGCAAACTAACAGCTAATAGTAATTATGAAAACCTTGCTTCAAAAATGAGTATTTCTTTTTCTGAAATTGTAAACAGAGCCCCGAGCGGAACAACAATGATGTTGCAGGGAATTAATTTTGCTCAAGGCAATTCCTCAGAAATTATAATTGTTGTCGAAGAGGAAAACACGATAACTAATGATTGGTTGCAAAAATTAAATCGTGAATTTATTTCAAATAAGGTTGTACTTTTAAAAACCAAACAAAACCAAAATGAGCTTTCCGAAATTGCTCCATTTACAAAAGATTATGAAATTGAATCTGGAAAACCATTAATTTATGTTTGCAAAAATTATAGTTGCAATCTTCCAACAAGTGATATAAAAAAAGCACTTGAAATGCTAAACTAACTTTTTGCAATAAAATCTTAAAATTTTCATTGATTTATATTAAATTTGAAAAAAGAAAATTATTTAAAATGATTACAAAAGATAAATTACCACATATAATAAGTCTGGTGGATGATGAATCGGAAGAAATTCGTGATTATGTGATAAAGGATTTAAACGATTACGGCACCGATTTGGAAAGTGATTTAGTTGAGTTTTCCGACATACTCAATCTGAAAAATTTGCAGGCAATTAAGCCTATTATCGAAAAAAACCGCCGTCAATGGCTGCTGGCAAATTGGAAAAATTGGTATTCTCCATTTTCTGAATTAGAAAAAATTGAAGTTGCAATGAATTTAATTTCAAAATTCCAGCTTGGAATTTTACAACAAACACCTCTAACTATAAAACTTGATATAATTGCTGGAAATTTTTTGAACCTTTATCCTTATGGAAATGAAATGGATTTATCTCATTATCTTTTTCAAATTCTCAACTTAAAGGGCAATAAAGACGATTATTACAATCCATTAAATAGTAATCTTTATCATACTTTTGAAACTGGATTAGCGCTGCCAATTACACTTGTTTTAATTTATATTTTAGTTGCTGATAGAGTTGGTTTGAAAGTTGTTGGATGCAATTTTCCTGGACATTTTTTAGCTAAAATTGAAGTTGATGGCGAAATGCTTTTAATTGATTGCTTTAACGAAGGCAAAATTGTTTTTGAATCAGATTTGGAAGATTTATCAGAAGAAGCACGCGAGGCATTAATTACTATTATTAATACACCACTTTCTGCACGAACAATAATTAAGCGTGTATTAAGTAATTTAATAAATGCATACAAAGAAAAAGAAGATGTAGTTCATCAACAATTTTTTAAAGAGTTAATGCTTTCGGCACCTTTGCGTTAAATTATTTGCTCTCTTCATAAATTTGGAAATCTTCGTTTAGTGGACGAAGTTGGTCATAAATTGACCGCAATGAATTAAATGCAGCTTGACTTCCACGATGAGCTGCCTTTCTATAATAATTTGCTGCCTCGGCTTTATTTTGTTTTACACTTAATCCTTTTTCGTAACAATAAGCAAGAGCAGCTTGTGCAGAAACAGAACCTTCTTCGGAAGCTTTATCTAATATTTCAATATGTTTTTTATCGTAATCTCCTTGCTGAATTTTTGCAAAAGCAATACGTACTTTAGCCTCCACACTGCCAAGTTCGGATGCTTTTTCCCAGTATTCAATTGCTAAATCTTTATTCTGAATAACCAATGTTCCAGAATAATAGCACAATCCCGTTTCAATTATTGAGTAAACATGTTTTAGTTTAACACCTTTTTTTAGCAAAGTTAAAGCCTGTTCATCCGTAAGCTGATAGTCAAGCCCAATTGCAGTTAATCCAGCCCAAACATACATTGCATCTGGGTTTTCGCTATCGCCTTCCTTTTTTAGCAAATTGTAAAATGATGTAGTTTGACTCAATTTGATTAAATATTCTGCCGCTTTACGCGAACCAAGTCTAAATGCATGAATATAGTTAACAGCCGCTTTTATAATATTTTGCTCAACAATAATTCCTTCTTCAAAAGCTCTTGCTGAAATTAACAAAGCCTCTGGACTTCCTTTACTTACAGCATAATTTATAAGTCCAATACCAGTTGTGTCGGAAGATTTAATTGAATCGGCAAATTTATTAACTCCAAGCATTTGTTTTAGCTCTTTATTATTTTTCTCCAAAATCAAATTAAGATATTTACGTGTGTCATTTTTAGAAACAGAATCTTTTTCAAGATTAATAAAATCAAGTTCCCAGTCCTTTCCCCAAATAGCTGTTTGAGAATTTGGCTCTGACGAAGCAACCATTGCTGGTGAAGAAGAGTTAATAGTTTCATCATCTTCACGTGATTTTTCAGGAAGTTCAATTCCCATTTTTTGAAATTCTTTAATTGTTTCTTTTGCGGGATTAAAGTTCTGGTCAGCAGCTTTTTTAATCCAATAATAAGCTTCAGAATAATTTCTATTAACAACCAAATTATCTGTTAAATAAATTCCATAAACAAATTGAGCTTCGGGCATTCCATTTTTTGCAGCAGCCTTAAAATATTTATACGCTTCAAAAGGATTCCACTCAACACCAATTCCACTATTTAACATAATTGCATAATTAAACCAAGCAACGGTTAAATTTCTTTTTACGGCTTGTTTAATTAATTGAATAGCTCGCATAGTATCCTTTGGCATTCCTTGACCTGTTAAATACCTCAATCCAAGTTCGTGCTGTGCAAATGGATCACCATCATTAGCTTTGTTTTGTAAAATATAAGCAGTCATTAAAGGATATGTTTGATATTTTGGCTGTAATAAAGGATATGAATGATTATAAGGCCATTTCTGTTTTATAGCTTTACTAATTGTGGTATCTTGGTTTTGTGCTAATAAACTTCCAAAAATGAAAAAGAGAAATGAAAAAAATATTATTCGCAAAATCTATCCTGTGAAAAAATTAAAAAACAAAAGATATTTAATGATATAATTAAACTTCTGCAAATAATTATCGGGGTAATTATTTTAGCATTTTATAAAAAGTGGTTGTATTTACACCACGGTTTGAACTATAAGAAGTGGCATCCATAAGATTATCAATTATAAAAAGCCCCATTCCACCTTCTGGAGCTGTGGATAAATCATTTGGATCAAATTGTAGTTTAGGTTTATCAAAATTAGTGCGAGGTATTCCTGTTTCTAAAATGCTTATCTCAACTTTTGTTACCGAAGTACTAACAATAACATCAATGTTGTTACCTGGTTTTTCGAGATAAGAATGTTCAATTGAATTGTTTAACGCTTCCATTAATGAAATTTGTATCGGGTCAATAATATCACGATTGATACCTTCTTCAGTTAAAAATAATTTTATTTTTCGTGATACCATCGAAATATTATGATATTCGCTGGTAATTGAAAACTTTTCTATTGCCATATTGAGAATGCATTATTTGTTTATTGCTAAGATATACATATTTACGAATATTTAAAACTATTAGTGAATATATTTTAGGTCAAAATGTATCTGTTATGCTACAACTTTTTTTGAGAGTTTTATATGTTTAATTATAAACATTCCATTTTAGCTAAATAATGGACATTTCATCCTGGCATTTCATTTGTTTACAAAACCGAACAACAAAAATGGAGTAAAAAATGAAAAAAACATTACTAATTATCTTTTTAATTCCACCATTATTATTTGGACAGTATAACGGGGCAGCCATTAATTTTGGCTATTTTAATCCTTCAGCAACAGATGGTGGACTTGTACTTGGCTATAAAGGAGAAAAATTTGTTGATAGAAATTTAAGCATTGGATGGAATATAAGTTGGTTTCACAAACAATATGTTGATCAGGTTTTACTAAGTGAAGTAGAGAAATATTATGGAGTTCTTGATGGCTCAATTACTGAAAAAAGGGCTACAACAAATATGCATTCTATTCCTCTTATGGGTTCTGTTACTTCTTACTTTCCTGTTTTACCAATTGTTGACGCTTTTGTAACAGGTAGTGTTGGTCTTGAAGGATTGTTAATTTCTTATAATAATATACAGAACCAAACTGAAAATGAAGTTAAAACTGCATGGGATTTTGCTTGGGAAATTGGAACTGGACTTTCTTATAAATTAGGACAACGCTCCGATTTTTACGGCGAATTATCTTATCATAATTCTAATCCAAGCTGGTCATTTAATGTAAACGACCAGCTAACTGGAAGGGTAAAATCATTAGAGCAATCATTTGATATGAGTGGTGTGGTTTTCAAATTTGGATTTAAGTTTTTATGGTAATTATTAATAAAGTTTTTAGAGGGTATATCTGACAACTAAATATTATTGTGGAAATCAATTTTTTGAATTTCCACAATAATTTTATAATGATAAACTATTAAATTTTAATTATTTTCCACTATTATTAATTTTTCACAAAAAGGACTGATATGAAATACGTAATGCTTTTTTCTTTGTTTGTTACATCTTTTATGTTTTCGCAAGATATGAGCAATATGAGGGAATATTATTTTGTAGAATTATTACGAATTCCAAATAGACCAGTGCTTGATAGTGCAACTGTTATGAATATTCAAACTGCTCATTTAAATAATATTGATAGTTTATACAAAGCAGGAAAACTTGTACTTGCAGGACCTTTTGGCGATAATAAAGGCGGTGGAATTTTCATACTTAAAGCCAATTCTTTTGAAGATGCCGTCAAAATGTGTGAATCTGATCCCGCAATAAAAAATGGAAGACTTAACTACAAAATTAGACCTTGGTGGACGGATAAAACAATGTTTACTTCCGAAAAGGATTAGAAAAACTCTTCAAACAATTATATAATATTGAAAGCTTTAAAAACCAAAAGTATTTTGGAGGCTTAAAATAAAACCATAATTTTACTTCATTTTTAATCATTTAAAAACCTTTTTTATGTGATTTAAATAACAATTAGCAATTAAATGCGCTGTCTTAAATATAATTTTCATTCTATTTACTAAACTTTGCTATATATCATTCGATAATTATAGTAAGAATTAATTATTCTTAACAAGACTATTTTTAATAATTGGTATATATTATGTATAATGCTACAATGTCACATGGTAGAGCAAAACGAGTTAACGCATATTTATCTAAAGATATTTTAGACGCTTCACCACAAAAACTTTTGATTAAAGTTTATGACTATGCAATTACTAACTGCAGAAAAAATGATATGCTAAGAACAAATAAAGCCCTTGGCGAGTTAATAAATTCCCTAAACTTTGAAAGTAGCGAAACAAAAGAATTTTCATTAGGACTAATGAGTCTTTATCAATTTTGCCAAGATCAAATGCGAAAAGGTAAAAACGAAATAGTGGAAAAAATTTTAATGGAACTAAGAGTTAGTTGGCTTGACATTTTTTCAAAAGAGAAGTAAAAAATGGCTGATTATTTATCAACATCTTCTGTTGACAGTTTAGTTAAAAGCTATAAGTCAACTCAATACAACCGAAGAATTTATCCAATGGAGGTGAGAAAACAAAGATTTTCTACACTTTCTTCAGGTTGGGGTGATTTAAAAACGAAGCTTACAGCACTAAAAACTACTGCCTCTGATTTTAAAACGGCTACCGATTCTTCACTGTTTTTTACACGAAGTGTTAGCGTTTCAAACGAATCAGTTTTAACTGCAACTGCAAGCAGTAATTCGCCACAAAGTTCTTATACTATGCGCGTAAATCAACTTGCAAAAAGTGATTTAATTGTTTCTCAAACTCAAACTTCCGATACTGCAGTTACAACAATGGCTGGCACTCACACAATTCAAATAGGAAGTGGAGCTTACACAAGCAATGTTGATGTTGAGCTAACTGGGGCAGAAACAAATGAAACTATTATGGAAAAACTTTCGTTAGCAATAAATGCCGATAAAGCTGTTTCGCTTTCCGACTCATTTGACCCGAATGCAACTTTTACTGGTACAGGAAGTTTTACTGTTAAAATAAATGATACAACAGACACTATCTCATACGATTATGGAACAACTTCCAAAACTTACGGTGAAGTAATGGATGATTTAGTGACTAACATAAACACAAACGTAAATGGAGTTTTGGCTGAAAAAATTGTTGATGATATAACTGGCTTTGTTAGTCTACAATTAACAGTTGAAGATTCTTCTGACTCAATAACAGTTGCTGGAACTTCGGGTTTTTTAAATATGGATGTT
>PCUD01000018.1:33606-56221 GCA_002786785.1 Ignavibacteriales bacterium CG18_big_fil_WC_8_21_14_2_50_31_20
AATATTTTCTCCATCAACTAACCAATCAAAATTTTCGATATCAGCCAAGGAATCCGGTTATGATAATAGATTAATTATGTCCGATGTTTCAGGATCAGTTTTTAATCAAGTTGGGTTAACAAGCTCGGTGCTTTCAAGCAGAACATTATCTTCGGATGATACGACGGCAGGATTTATCTACTCGGCAACTTCATCAACCGTTAATGAGCTTAATGCAAAAATGTCGTTTAACGGAATTAACATTCAGCGAAATTCAAATGTTATAAGTGACCTAGTAGATACAGTTACATTTAATCTGAACGCTGTTAACAAAGTAGAAGACTCAGATGTTTCTGTTTCTGTAAAAGTTGATACCGAAGCAATTACTAGTGATATAAAAGAATTTATAACAAACTTTAACAATGCTTACACTTATATAAAAAACAATTCTTATAGTAGCGGTGATAAAGATAATCGTGGTGCTTTTGTTGGAGATTCAACAGCGCGTAGTTTAATGTCAACTTTAACTAATTTAGCAATGGGCCAAGTTTCTGGTTTGCAAACTGATAGCTTAAGCTATCTTTCCGAAATTGGAATTACTTTTAATCCAACTTCAGGATTATCAATTTCCGATTCGTCAAAACTTGAAACCTCGTTAAAAGAAAATGCCAGCCAGGTTGCCGATTTGTTTAGTTCTACAAATGGGATTGCAAATAGCTTGTATAATACTTTGGATAGTTATCTAGGTGTTGATGGATCCATTTCAAATTTAATTGAATCATACGATAATAATGTTTCATATTATAATACAAGAATTGAAACAACGAATAAAAGCATTGATAAAAATGCTGATATTTTAAGAAGTCAGTACGAAGATTTACAAATGCAATTATTAACCTTAACATATTCATTTAATTCTATGAATGCGTTTGGGGGTTATTAAATATTTAATTTGAGCAAATAATGCATCCAGCAATTTTGGATATAAGAGCAAATATGCTAGATTTATTAGTATACATTAATAAATTGGGCAATATTAATGATGATGTTTCTCAACTGAGAGGAATGGTTGACAACATCACTTTAAAAAGGAGTAAATTAAAATTAATTCTTACTCACAACGAATATGAAGATAGCTCAAAATATTTTGAAGCTATTACTAAACAAATAAAAAATAAAATCGATAATTTAATTGGCGGGAAACTTTCTGAGCAAAAAAGGATAGCTGGCGAGCTAAAATCCATAAGCAACAAAAGAAAACTGTCAAAATATAATAGGTGAAAAAATGATTATTAACAGAGTAGGCAATGGTATTATTCCTTTGGCTGATTATTCGCAAAAGGATAGAAATGCAAAAAGCACAAATGAAGTTGCAAAAAAGAGCAACGACAAATTGGAAATTTCGAAAGAGGCTAAAATTAAAAGCACAGAAATTTCTGATACTAACAAACTAACTCTAGTTAAAGAGCGTATTAATAATGGATTTTATAATAACAGTGACGTAATAGGCAGTGTCGCAGATTCCATTTTGAAGGAATTACGAGGTGCTTAATTTCAATCTTTTTGAAAAAAGAAGTTAATTTAAAATAAATTAAAGAATTGGATTGAAACTTACCTAATATTTGGTTAAATATTAAAGTTGATTTTAATATTTAGAACCGGAAAGTATGTTTGCTGGAGAAGTACAAAACAATAAGTTGCATTTAATTGGAAAACTTACTGCAAGTTTAATCCATGAAATAAGAAATCCATTATCTGCCATAAAATTAAATCTCGATTTAATTAAAATGGAAGATAGTTTGTCATCAGATGTCTTAGAATCGGTTGATGACTGCCTTTCAGCAACAAACAGAATTGAATATATGATTGACAATTTGCTGTCTTTTGCAAGGGTTGTCACTAATGGGTGCGAACATTTTTGCTTAAATAAAATTACCTTAAATGCTATTGATTTATTAGCTGTTAAAGCAAACAAATATGGCATTTATATTGAAACTCAATTTGAGAAAAATATAGTTCACATTTATGCAGATAAAAACAAATTACTCCAAATTTTATTAAATTTAATTACCAACGCTATTGAATCATACGAAAACAATGTAAAAGGTAAAATTGTAATAAAAACTATCTTATCAGAAGAAAACGAGACACAAAAAATACATTGGATTATTCAAGACAATGGGGTTGGTATATCGGAAAGTAATCAATCAAGAATATTTGAAGATTTTTATACAAGTAAAGAAAATGGAACAGGCTTGGGACTGAGTGTGTGCAAAATGCTTGCTGATGAACAAGGTGCAGAAATTGATTTTGAAAGTAAACTTGGATACGGCACAACCTTTAAAGTTACTTTTGATGTAAATAAAATGAGAAAATTGTATGAAGCCACGCATATTAGTTATTGATGACGATAATTTAGTTTGTATTTCCCTAAAAAAAGCATTAACGCGTTTAGAAAATGAAGTAGATGTTTGTATGGATGGAGGGCAAGCAATTCATGCTATTAAAACTTTTGAACCAGATTTAATTTTGCTTGATATTTACTTAACAACACATAATGGTTTAGAAATATTAAAACTAATTAAAAATGAAGGAATTGATGCCCCTGTAATTATGATTACTGGATATGCCGATGTTAACATTGCGGTAAATGCTATAAAAGGCGGAGCATTAGACTTTCTTCTAAAACCAATTGATCTTGAACAACTTCAGCTTGTTATTGAAAAAGCAATGGATAACATTAAGCTAAAAGATGAAGTTACAAAGCTTAGCTCGCTACTTGAGGAAGAATATCTCGCTAAAGAATTTTTTGGTAAAAGCAGAAAAATTCAAAAATTAATCAATTCTGTTGAAAAATTAGCTCAAAGTTCAGATACAACAATATTAATTAGTGGCGAAAGTGGAACCGGAAAAGAGATGATTGCTAAATTTATTCACCAAAGAAGCCCTCGAAAGGATAAAGCGTTTATTCAAATAAATTGCTCCGCTATTCCTAAAGAGCTTGCCGAAAGTGAGTTTTTTGGACATGAAAAAGGTGCATTTACTGGCGCTTCTCAAAAAACCAAACTTGGGAAATTTGAACTTGCCGATGGTGGAACTATTTTGCTTGATGAAATTGGCGAACTTACTCTAGATTTGCAAGTGAAACTTTTACGAGCTTTACAAGAAAAGAAATTTTATAGAGTTGGTGGCGAACGTGAAATAAAGGTCGATGTTAGAGTTTTAGCGGCAACTAATCGAGATTTGGAAACAGAAGTTGCAAAAGGCAATTTTAGAGAAGACCTTTTTTATCGTATAAATGTTGCAAATGTTTATGTGCCTTCATTAAAAGAAAGAACCGAAGATCTGCCATATTTAGCATATTCCTTTCTTTTAGAATTCTCAAAAAAATTCAACAAACAAATTAAAAATATTGATGAAAAAGCTTTGCAAATCCTTAAAAATAGTGAGTGGAAAGGTAATATTCGCGAACTTAGAAATATTATGGAAAGAGTAATTCTCTTAAATGATGAAGAAACCATAAAAGATTATCATCTCAGTTTTTTGGTTGAAAAAAATGAATCTAACGAAAATAATTCTGGACGATTTAATTTAGAAATACCCCCAAATGGAATTAAGATGGAAATAGTTTTAAAAGACTTAATTCTGAAAACCCTTAAAATTACCGATGGAAACCAAGTAAAAGCCGCAAAAATTCTTGGATTATCACGCTCTAAACTAAGATACCGAATGGAGCAATTTGATATTGAAGTAGTAAAAAATATTAGATAGATATTTGTAGAATTCTATTTTTAATATCACAAAGGTTTTTGCTGTTAAATTTCAAATTTCATTAAAAAATTAATCATTTCTTCTAAATAATCTATATTAATTATCGATAATATCTTAAATGATTAATCAATTAATTACAAGGAAGTAAAAAATGAACTCGGTAAAAACAATATTTGTTCTACTTATATTAATATTTGTTGCATTTAATAGCAATGTTTTGTGTGGAACAAATCAAGACGGACAGTATTTGGCTTTTGCGGAAATAATGCCAGAGCCAGTTGGTGGAATTGGTGCAATTATTAAAACAATTTCTTACCCGGAAATGGCAAAAAGATCCAATATTCAAGGTAAGGTTTATGTTCAAGCACACATTAATGAAAATGGTGTAGCCGAAGAAGTAAATCTTGTTAGAGGAATTGGCGCTGGTTGCGACGAAGTTGCTTTAGAGGCAGTTAAAAATGCAAAATACACTCCAGGCAAAAACAAAGGACAAAATGTAAAAGTTAAATTAACTATGGCTATTACATTTAAATTAAATTAAAATTTAAAACTAAAAGAGTTGAGTAATAAATGATAAAATTAAAAGATTTAAAGTTTGTCAGAAAAATTCAAGTTAGCCTTACCATCTTAGGACTTTTTTCGACCCTAGTGGTTATCGTTGGAATATTTGGGGTGTTAAACCTTTCGCAAAAAAAAGATGATATCTTTTCGCAATATGTTAAGCCTCAAAAAATTACTGCAGATATTTATGGACAGTTTCAGTCTATTCAATTTTTAATGTTGCAGCTTTCAATGGAAGGGTTTACAGATAAATTTACAGAAAACATGGCTCTATATAAAGAAAAGACAGAATTTATAGACTCTAAAATTGAAAACTTAATAGAAGCTAATTACTCTGATCAAATTACTTCGGATATAAAAGTGGTTAAAAATGTTTGGGGAAATTATAAAACCGTTGTTGCTGACGCAATTATTGGTTCTTCTGTAATGAAAGATTTTGAAATGGCAGCGATAATTGCAACTACTTCTGGCGAAGAGGTTGGAAAAGAACTGCAAAAAAAATTCACAGAGTTAAATAGTCGTCTTGTGCTAAAATCTGAACAACTAAATAGTGAAATTAGTGAAACTGTTCAAAGTGCAATTTTGTGGATTTTAATAAGTGCATTATTAGGCTCATCTGTTTACTTATTATCAGCATTTAAGCTGGCTCCAACAATTTCTAAGCCATTAAACAATTTGAGAGATGTTGTTAGGCAATTTGCTTTGGGTGATTATTCAATGGAATTAAACAATTCATCACACGATGAAATAGGAGAATTGACAGCTTCGCTTAAAATTCTTCAAGAAACTCAAACTGAAAAAATATACGCAGCTGAACAAATTGCTGTCGGAAATCTTGTTAAAGTAACGCCAGCTTCAGAATATGATACTTTAGCAAATGCAATTAATAAAGAAGTTGAGATTCTTGAAAAACTTATTTCTGAGGCAAATAAGCTAATTAAAGAGAATAAAGAAGGCAACTTAGAATACAGAGGCAACACTTCAATGTACGAAGGTGCTTGGTTAGATTTAATTAAAGGAATAAATTCAATTGTTGACGGAATTGTTAGACCATTAGATGAATCAGCCCGTGTATTAACTCTAATGGCAAATGGTGATTTCTCCGAAAGTTTTGAAGGAGATTATAAAGGTTACTATCTAAAAATGAAAAACGATTTTAACTTACTTCGCGAATCACTTCACTCTGCAATTAGCGGTGTTGCTAAAAGTGCAAGAGAAGTTTCTCAATCAATTAATGAAATATCATCTAGTTCAGAACAAATGGCCGCTGGTAGTTTAGAACAATCTCAACAAGCTTCCGAAGTAGTATCGTTTGTTGATGAAATGACTAGGAATATTATTAGCAATACTCAAAACGCTAACCAAATGGCTGAAACCGCAAAAGAACAAGGCGTAAAAGCAAAAGAAGGTGGAAGGGTTGTGGAAGAAACTATTGTCGGAATGATGAAAATATCTGAAGTAGTTGAAAAATCGGCAACAACTGTAAATGGTCTTGGTGAAAGCAGTAAAAAAATTGGAGAGATTATACAAGTTATTGACGACATAGCTGCTCAAACCAATTTGCTTGCCTTAAATGCAGCAATTGAAGCTGCACGAGCTGGCGAGCATGGTCGTGGTTTTGCTGTTGTTGCCGATGAAGTAAGCCGTTTGGCAGATAGAACAACCAAAGCAACAAAAGAAATTACTTCAATGATTTCACAAATACAGCAAGATACTCTTGAAGCTGTTACTTCAATAAAAGAGGGTTCAAACGAAGTTGCCAAAGGAAAAGAATTAGTAACAAAAGCTGGTCAAATGCTTGAAACAATAATTATTGGTGCTGGAAATGTATCTAATATTTCTGTTCAAGTTGCAAAAGCAAGCGAAGAACAATCTAGTTCAGCCGAACAGATTAGCTCTAATATTGAAGCAATTGCAAATGTAACCCAAGAAAGCGCTCAGGGAATTGAACAAATAGCAAGGTCTTCTGAAGAACTGCAAAGACTAACTGAGCACTTAGAAGAGTTAATTAGCACGTTTAAGTTCAAAAATTCTGAAGGAAATAATACCTTTAGTGTTCAAAAAAACAAAAAATTAATTAGTTAAAATAAAAATGGAGTAAATTGTGGCTGATTTGTTGAAAGAAGAAAAACATGAAACTTCTGAAATTTTGCAATTAGTAGGCTTTAAAATTGGACAAGAAGAATTTGGAATTAACATTCTTTCTGTTCACGAAATTATTAAAGTAATTGATATTACAACTGTTCCTAATGCTTCTGATTATATTGCGGGAGTTGTAAACTTAAGAGGCAGAATAATTCCAATAGTTCATTTAAGAAAAAGACTTAGAATGCCTGTTATTGAAACCGATAAAAATACTCGTATTATTGTTGTTGAGATTAATGAAAAAACAATTGGTTTTATTGTTGACGAAGTTCAAGAAGTTTTAAGAATATCAACTGATATTACTGAAAAACCACCAGAATTAGTTTCAGGTTTGGATTCAGAGTATATCACTGCAGTTGCAAAATTAGAAGACAGATTAATAATTCTATTAGATTTAGAGAAAACATTAGCAAATGATGATATCAAAGAGCTTAATTCTGTTGCTTCAAAAAACAAAAACATTGCAAATTGATCTTTAAAATTACTTAAAGTATTCGATAATTAAACTATAATATTTTCAAATTAAAGTAGATAGCAAAATGAGTGATTTAGAAAATGATTTTCGCACAAAATTAAAATCAAATAATGCATCCGAAAGAAAAGAGGCGTTGGAAGACTTATTATCATACGATTTAAATGATGAACTTATTGATTTAGTAAGTAAGCTTTTTTCAGACAAAGATAAAGGTGTTAGAGATGCTGCCTCTATGCTTTTTACGGTTCAACTTTATCCCCAAGTTCCAAGTTATATTGTCCGTTATTGTTTTTCTGACGACATAAGTATTAGGAATATGGCTGGCGAAGTGTTGCTTAAAAATGGTGAAAACTCAATACCAGCATTAATGAATGAATTGGGCAAAGGAAATAGTGATGATGAAAAGTTTATAATTGATATTTTAGGTTGGATTGGAAGCCGAGAACCAACATCAAAAATTATTGAAATTTTACAGACCAACAAAGATGAAAATGTTATTTTAGCATGTGCTGAAGCTTTGGGCAATATTAAAGCCGAAGAATCCGTTCCAGTACTTTTAGAATTGTTAAAAGATGACAAAGAAGAAATTTTAACACCAACTGTTATGGAAGCATTAGGAAAAATTGGAAACAAAGAAACTATTGACCATTTTATGAGGGTTTACCATAATCAAGATATTTTAACAAAATATACAATTATTGAAAGTCTTGGAAGAGTTGGCGATGCTGATTCACTTGGGTTTTTACTTGAAGAGTTACAACATACCGATTCATCACTTATTGGAGCAATAGTAAAATCATCAGAGCAATTATTGAGCACTTTAGGCTTCGAAATTGAGCTAAATGACGAGTTAAAACTTATTATTCTTAAAGCCCTTGAGGAAAATGACGAAGATACTGTTTTGGCTGCTACCAAATTGCTTTACAATTATGACAATAAAGAAATTATTGAAGCGTTTGTTTTAATTTACGGTACTATTGACTCGTTAGATTATATGCTGAAAGATAAATTTTTGGAAACCCATCATATTTCTTGTAATTTAATTTTAGAAAGAATTAATAAAAATTCTAATAATACTAAGCAATTGTTAATCCTTTATAAAGAAATGAGTTTTATGCGTGAAGAATTAGGAATAGAACCATTGTCTGATTCTAATAAGCTTAAATTTTTAAATACGCTTAGTGAATTAATCGATAATCCAGATGAAGAGATTCGTATGACTTCAGCGGAACTTCTATTTCATATCAACCCTAAGGATGCGTTGTTTTTTGCTGACAAAATAATAAATGATGATAATATTTGGAACAGGCTTAAACTTATTGAACTACTTAACGAAGTAAACGAACCAGAAGCTTTTGAGTTATTAAAAAAATTAGCCGAAGATTCTGAAGAAATGGTTAAAGAAAGAGCTTTATCATTATTAGAAGAAAAACAAACAAGGATATAGCAAATGTCAGAATTCCTAAACTCAAATCAACCCAAAGCATTTGTGCTTAAGAGTGCTTCAAATCCATCTGTGACAACAGGCTCATCCGATACAAAAATTGTTTTAAGTACATCAAGTTTCGAGATTTGGAGATCATATATTTATGACCTTTGCGGAATATATTTTCAGGATAATAAAAAATATTTGTTAGAAAGTAGATTACTAAAAAGAATAAATTATTTAAAATTGAATTCATTTGAAGAATATTTGAAATTTCTAAAATTTAATCCTCAAGCAAGAACGGAAAGAAGATATTTATATGAAGCAATTACAATAAATGAAACATTTTTTTTTAGAAACCAACCTCAGTTGGATGCTCTTACAACAAAAATTTTCCAAGAAACAATTGAGGCCAAAAGAAAACTTGGTCAAAAGAAAATAAGAATTTGGAGTGCTGCAAGCTCATCTGGAGAAGAGGCATATTCTGTTGCAATGGTTATAACAGACATGATAAAACCTAAATTCCCGGATATCGAATTTGAAATAATTGGCACAGATATTAATGAAGATGTTTTAGAACGTGCAAGAAGCGGTGTTTACAAAGAATATGCTATCAGAAATACCCCTGCATTTTTTCTTAAAAAATATTTTAGAGTTGAAGGAATGAATTATATAATTGACCCAAAATTAAAAAACATGGTTAAATTTTCATTCTTAAATTTATATGATGATATTAAAATGAGAAGCATGTCAAATTTTGATATAGTATTTTGTGCAAATGTATTAATTTATTTTGATGTAAAATCAAAAGTTAAAGTAGTTTCTCATCTTTACAACTCCTTAAATAGAGGAGGGTATTTATTTATTGGTTATGCGGAAACTTTACATGGCATTTCAAAAGCATTTAAACTTGAAAGTTTTCCTAAAACTATTAGCTATAAAAAGGAGTGATATAAATGAAAAAAGTTATTTTGGTTGCGGATGATTCGCCAACTATTAGAAAGTTTGTAACTTTTTCGTTAGCTGCAAAAGGTTTTCAAATTATTTCAGCAACAGATGGAATGGAAGCTTTAGAAAAATTGCCTTCTATTAACGCCGATTTAATTATTACCGATTTAAATATGCCAAATGTTGATGGGTTTGAACTTATTAAATCTGTTAGAGAAAATAGAGCTTATGATGAAGTTCCTATTATTATTTTGAGTTCTCTTGGTAGTGAAAAAGATATTGAACGTGGTTTAAGCATTGGTGCAAATTCCTATCTTGTTAAACCATTTGACCCAAAAAAAATCAATTATGAAGTTTCAAAATATTTAAGTTAAGGAGATAAAATGGATTTAAAATTTTTAGTGGTTGATGATTCGGTTACTATGCGACGAATTGTTGTAAACTCTTTAAAAGGATTGGGTTATTCACAATTTCTTGAAGCAGGCGATGGAAAAGAAGCAATTGATATTTTGAATGCTGACGATTCTATTTCTTTTGTAATAACTGATTGGAATATGCCTAATGTTTCTGGGTTAGATTTAGTAAAAAGCATTCGCCAACATTCAAAATATAGTACAATTCCAATTTTAATGGTTACCACAAGAGGCGTAAAAGATGATATAATGGAAGCTCTGCATGCTAAAGTAAACAATTATGTTATTAAACCTTTTACTCCACAAATCCTTAAAGAAAAGATTGAACAAATCTTGGCAAGCATATAATGGAGAAAATTATGAGTGAAGGGAAAAAAGATTTTGAAATGTTAGGCGTGAAACTTAGAGAATTAAAAGCTCTTTTTAGTGTTGGTGAAAAAATTATTCCAAGTATTCAAAAATTAGTCGATTTTATTAACGAAATGTCACCTTTGTTAGTGCATATCAACAATTCTATTGAGGAGAGTAATTCAAAAATTCCTAAAGCAACCGACCATATTGTAGATGTAACAAATGCCACCGAACTTGCAACAACAGAAATTTTGGATTTAATTGATACTATTTCTTCAAATACTTTCGATTTATCGAATGCGTTAAGTTTGGTTGTGCAAGATGAAGGCAGAACTAAACAAACTTTAACCGAATTAGCTGCTTTAGTGTCTGATAATCCAAAAGCATCAGCTTTAGTTAAGGATTTGTATGAGAATAAAACTTTAGCTGAATTTAAAATAAAAGCAGACGATGTTGTTCAAAAAATTCAGATGGATTCAACAAATATTGCTATTGCTCTTCAAGTACAAGATATTACTACACAACAATTATCAGCTGTAAACCATTTAATAATTTCAGTACAAAAAAGATTATCCTCTTTAATGTTTGAACTTTCTGAAGACCAAATTAAACATGTGGATAATTCACATACTATTGAAGTTCCAACTGATAAAAATTTTGATATGAATGCAAGTTATATTAAACAACAATCTTCTCAAGACGAAATTGATATAATGATTAAAAGTACAACTTCACAAGATGAAATAGATAAATTATTTGGGTAAAATTATGAGTGAAGATAATAAATATGCAATGTTAACTGATCCTGATATGCTCGAAATTGTTGATAGTTTTATCGTTGAAACTAATGAAATTTTAGAAGAACTAGATCATGATTTAGTTGAATTAGAAAATAAGGCAGACGATGAGGCTCTACTAAATAAAATTTTTAGAGCATTTCATACAATTAAAGGTACTTCTGGTTTTTTGGGTTTGGAAAAACTAACAGCAGTTACTCACCGTGGTGAAGATATATTAAATAAACTTCGAAAAGGTGAGGCAAGATTAAGTAGTGATTTAATGGATGTAATTTTAGTTGCTTTCGATAAAATTAAGGAGCTTATTATTGTTATCGAGAATGACAAAAATGAAAATATTGACGTTGAACAAACAGTAAATTTCTTAGAAAAAGCTATTAAAAATCTTGAAAACAACAAACCAATTGAAAAAACTGTTGTTGAAGAAAAACCTATTCTGGTAACAGAAAAGGTTGAACAAACTTATGTTGAAAGTGAAATAGAAGAAATTGAAAATGAGGAAGTTCTTGAAGAAAAAAACGAAGAAAATGACTCACAAAAAAACAACAAAACTTCCAAAGAAATATCTGTTACTAAAACTCCACAACGAAAAAATGAAGACACAAGCATTCGTGTTGATATAGAAAGATTGGATGAACTTTTAAACATTGTTTCGGAATTAGTTTTAGGTAGAAACCAGCTTGCCCAAGTTAACTCCGAGGCTTCATTGGAATATGAAGGCAGTAAATTGGCGCACGATTTAGCCGTTGCAACTAAGCAAATTGATTTAATGACTAATGAACTTCAGCTTGTTGTTATGAAAACTAGAATGGTTAAAATAGGGAAAGTGTTTAACCGTTTTCCAAGACTCGTTCGCGATTTATCAAAAGAAATTGAAAAAGATGTAAATCTTGTAATTAAAGGTGAAGAAACCGAGTTGGATAAAACTCTAATTGAAGAAATTAATGATCCTTTAGTTCACTTAGTACGTAATTCTGTTGACCACGGAATTGAAACTCCAGAGGAAAGAAAAGCCAAAGGGAAAGATCCTAAAGGAACATTAACTCTATCTGCAACTCACGAAGGTAACAATGTAATTATTTCAATTGAAGACGATGGAAAAGGAATAAATCCAAAAGTAATTATTGCAAAAGCTATTGAAAAGAAAATAATTACAAAAGAAAAAGCAGCGGATTTATCTGAAACAGAAATTTTTAATTTAATATTTGCTCCAGGTTTTTCAACCGCAGCCAAAGTTACAAATGTTTCTGGACGAGGAGTTGGAATGGACGTTGTGCGCACAAATGTGAGCAAACTTCGTGGAATAATTAATATTGAATCAAAAGTTGATGAAGGAACAAAAATTATCATTAAACTTCCGCTAACTTTGGCTATTATTGCAGGCATGGTTGTGCGTAGTAAAAAAGAAATTTTAGTTATTCCACTTAGCTCGGTCGTTGAAGTTTTACGCGTTCATACAGACGATATATATTCGGTAAATAACAATCAAGTAATTAAAGTGAGAAACAGAGTTATTCCATTAGTTTCTATTGATAAATTACTTTATAATCAAGAAGTTGAAAAAGTAAAAATATTTCAATTTATTGTTATTGTTGGAGTTGCTGAAAAAGTTTTTGGAATAAAAGTTGATGAAATGATTGGACAAAAAGAGGTTGTAATTAAATCTCTTGGTAATTATCTTGGCAACATTGAAGGAATTGCTGGTTCATCAATAATGGGTGATGGACGAGTTGTAATGATTCTTGATATTGCAGAATTGTTGCAAAAGATAAACAGAGAAGTAAATTAAAGTAATTATTATTTTCTCGCAAAAAAATGATTTTATTGCGAACTAACTATCCAATTTAAAGGATGGCATCTCGCAAAAAGGCTAATGAAGAAGAGATGAGACAAAAAATTAAAGTACTTATTGTAGATGATTCTGCATTTATGCGAAAATCGCTATCAATTATGCTAACATCTGATCCAAATATTGAAATTTGTGGTATAGCAAAAAATGGTCAGGAAGGCTACGACTTAGCTAAAGAATTACGCCCGGACATAATTACACTTGATGTTGAAATGCCCGTTATGGATGGTTTAACAGCTCTTAATCTAATTATGAAAGATGCACCAACTTCTGTAATTATGGTTAGCTCAATTACTACCGAAGGTGCTGAATCAACAATAAAAGCTTTTGAATACGGTGCAGTTGATTTTATTTCGAAAGAACAAAGTTTTGTTAGTGTAAATATTACCAAAATAAAAGATGATTTAATTCATAAAATAAAAAGCATTGCCTATCACAAAAGAAACATAAATCTTGCAACAAAGCATTCAATAACATCTCAAACTGAAATTCCTACAAATGTTTCAAAAGGGACTTTGCCTAAAATTGGATATAAGGCAATTGCAATTGGTGTTTCTACTGGTGGCCCAATTTCTTTACAAAAAGTTATTCCATTATTATCAGAAAACTTAAATGTTCCTGTTTTTATTGTTCAGCACATGCCTCCAAAATTTACCAAATCTTTAGCCGAAAGATTAAATTCAATGTCTAAACTAACAGTTAAAGAAGCCGAACACGGTGATTTAGTAACAAAGAACAATGTGTATATTGCCCCTGGAGGGAAACATATAAATTTTGTAAGCATAGGGGGAAATGTAAAAATAATATTAACCGATCAACCAGATAATTCTCTACACCGTCCATCAGTTGATGTTATGCTTCATTCAGCTATTTCTATTTACGGAAAATATCTATTAGGTGTTATAATGACTGGAATGGGAAAAGATGGCTTGCTAGGAATTGAAGAATTGAATAAATTAGGTGGTAAATGTTTAGCTCAAAATGAGCACTCATGTGTAGTTTATGGAATGCCAAAAGCGGTAGTTGATGCGGGTTATGCCGATTCTGTTGTTCCATTAGGACAAATAGCTTATAAAATTAATACGGTATTTTAATTATGAATGATAAATTTGAAGAACCAATATTTAGAGAAATAGACAAAACAAGCAACCAAAAATCTGGTAATGTTATTAAATCTAAAAATGTACAGGTTGCGGGTAAAACCAAAATATCAATTGAGGAAGAAAGTCACGAAGGCGTAAAATTCATAATGAAAAAAGATGCTCATGGACAAATAAAAGAAATTAAATTTATTTGCTCTTGTGGGCAAACCAAATCACTTATTTTGGATTATTCTGACGAATAATAGCCAACTATTCAAAATTAGCCATTTTAAAACTCCCTAATTCCCCAATTATGCAGATAAGTCAATAATTTTTATTGGCATTAGTTTTGCCATTATTATTCCAAAAAAACAAAGGATTTATAATGGCTGCAACAAATATTAAATTACTTGAAAATTACATTGGTCAACTTGCGACTAAAAACAAAGTAATTAGCCAAAATATTGCCAATATTGGTACCGAAGGTTACGTACGCCAAAATATAAAATTTCAAGATATGTTTGAAAGTGAACTAAACGGTAGTATTAAAAAAACAAATAGTCGTCACATTCAACTATCATCAGCCGATGATTTGGGTATTAAAAACAACATCTTTTTAGATAAATCAAAAGAGCCAAATGGTGGAATTAATAATGTTGATATTGAAACCGAAATGGCTGAATTAGCAGAAAATGCAATCAATTTTAAGTTTTCCTCAAAAAAAATCGCTGGTCATTTTCAACAGTTAAGAGAAGTAATTAAAGGAGGTAACTCATAATGGAAATTAGTGGAAGCAATCCTGGATTTAAAATAAGTGCTCGCGGCTTAAGTGTTCAACGAACTAGAATGAATTTAATAGCCGAAAATATTGCAAACGCAGAAACAACACGTACTGAAAAAGGACAGCCATTTAAAAGAAAATTTATAACGATAACACAAAACGAAAGTGGATTAAACTCTATTACTAAGCAACAATCTAGTTTAAAAATGCAAACAACAAATGGTGACCATATACCTTTTGCATCACCACAAAACTCAATTTTGGATGGTGGAACAAGCGCATTAGAATATAAGGTTAATGAAGATTCAACCCAAGGTGAGTTAATATTTATGCCTAATCATCCCGATGCAAACCAAGAAGGTTACGTGGAATCAACAAATGTTAATATTATTCAAGAAATGGTAGAAATGATTGCCGCATCTCGAAGCTATGAAGCAAATTTAACCGCGCTTGATACTTCAAAACAAATTGCAAAAGATTCATTGGAGATATAAATGACAGTTAATACTAATTCTATTGGAAATTATTTAGCAAGACAGCCTAGAAATATTCCTAATGTAGCAAGAAAAGAAAGCATTCAAAAAACAGTTCAAACAAATTCCACAGAACAATTAATTTCTGCTAAAGAAAAAGAAATGTTTGTAAAAATGTACCCACAGCAAAAATCGGAAATAATGCAATACCATTACTATCAAAAAAATGGAGTTATGTCTGGTGTTTCTGTTGGTTCACTTATAGATAGGAGAGGTTAGTATGGAAATTGGAAGTATTCAATCAATTGCAAATGCAATTCCAAAAACCAAAATAGTAGAAAAAAATGGTGAAAGCCAATTTGATAGTTTATTTAAAGGTGTTATTGAAGGAACAATAAAAGCACAAGCAGAATCAAACACATTAACAGAGCAATTTATTAAAGGTGGTGATGTTCAAATTCACGAAGTTATGATTGCCGGTGAAAAAGCAAAAACCTCGTTACAACTGCTAATGGAAATAAGAAATAAATCAATGGATATGTATAAAGAATTAACAAGAATTCAAATTTGATTACGGGAATTTAACAGATGAATGATTTTTTTGGAATATTTAATAAACTTGCACCTCAACAAAAAATGATGATTGGTGGAATTGGAATAGTAACCGTTGTGTTATTAGGATTTTTGGTTTCTTTTCTTAATTCACCCACCTATTCTACAATTTATACAAATCTTGCACAGGAAGATGCTGCAAAAGTAATTGAACATCTCAATTCTAAAAAAGCACCATATAAAATTGAAGATAATGGAGGAACAATAAAAGTGTCCTCTGATGTGCTTTATGAAACAAGACTTGAATTAGCCGCCAAAGGAATTCCAAACTCGGGTATTCTTGGATACGAAATTTTTGACAAGAGCACTATGGGAATGTCAGAATTTATGCAAAAATTAAATTACAAACGTGCTTTGGAAGGTGAGCTTTCGAGAACAATAGTTCAACAAGATGGAATTGAAGCAGTGCGTGTTCATATTGTATCACCAGAAAAAACGATTTTTAAAAGTGAACAAAACTCATCAACAGCCTCAATAGTTTTAAAATTATCCGTTAGTGCTCTTTCAAAAGAAAGTATAAATGCAATTGTAAATTTAGTTGCAAGTAGTGTTGAAGGACTTAGCAAAAACAATATAACCCTTTTAGATACAAATGGACGCTTATTATCACAGCAATCTGACGAAAACGAATTTGGTGTTTCAACAAGCAAACAGTACGAAATAAAACAATCCATTGAAAATTATTTGGTAAAAAAAGCACAAAGTGTTTTGGATAATATTTTGGGTTATGGTAATGCAATTGTTCAAGTTAATGCCGAACTTAATTTTGACCAAGTTGAAAGAACAATGGAAGATTTTGATCCTGACCGACAAGTTGCAGTAAGCGAACAAACTATTAAAACAGAAAATATTGGGTCTACTTACGCCGATACGTCTGCACAGCAAAGTCAAAATACAACTGTTAATTACGAAATTAGTAAAACAATTCAAAAAGTTGTTGAGGGTACTGGAAATATAAAAAGATTAACAGTTGCAGCAGTTATTAATGATGAAGTAAAAAAGGTAAAAACAGATAATAAAATTGAAACGGTTCATGAGCCACGGTCTGCAGAACAAATTCAAAAATTAGAACAAATTGTTAAAAATGCTGTGGGAGTTGACAACCAAAGAGGAGATGAATTTTCGATAGTAAATATATATTTCGATAATGGAAATGTGGATACAAATATTGATGATTCAATTTCAAAACCTCAAACACCTTTTGACAATATGGATAAGCTAATAAATTTAGTTCTTATTGTAACTGCAATTATAGCTTCATTAGTTTTATTATTAAAACTAATGAAACGATTAAAAACCGAAAAAATAATGATTGGTTCTGTTAATAATAATGGTTTGGCAATGGCTGGTGGAAATTCAACTCCAATGTTAAAAGATTTTACTAATTCCTCCTTGCAATCTTCAGAAAAGAGAAAACTTTTCCCTTTGGGAGATTTGGAAGACGAGATATCTGACGAAGCTTTATTGAAAAAAAATCAAACCGAAAAAATTTCTAACTATGTACAAAAAAATCCAATTGATGCAGCAAAATTAATAAACTCATGGTTAAACGAAGATGAAGCCTAACGAAACGCAAGCAATTGAAAAATTAAATGCTAATCCTGGATTTACAAAATTGACTGGATTGCAAAAATCAGCATTGCTACTGATTGCTCTTGATGTTGAATCGTCTGCTGAATTACTAAAGAATATTGATGCAGATGATGTTGAAGCAATCTCAGCAGAAATATCTCAAGTTAAAAACACATCCAGCCAAATACTTGATTCTGTTATGGGCGAGTTTTATAACATGGTAAAAGCCCGCGAATATGTTTTGGAAGGTGGAATTGAATATGCAAAATCAATTCTTGAAAAATCCTTTGGAGTTAATAGAGCAAATGAAATAATTGAAAAAGTTAAAAGCATTACAACACTAAAAGGGTTTGATATTCTGAAAAAAGCAGATTCCACACAATTAGTTAATTTTTTAGTAAAAGAACATCCACAAACAATTGCTTTAATACTAACACATTTAAGTCCCGACCAAACAGCAAATGCATTACAAGAACTACCAGCAGACTTGCGTGGCGATGTTGCTCTGCGAATTGCAACCTTAGGAAAAGTATCACACGTAACATTACGCAGAATTGAAAAAGTTGTTGATGATATGGCAGGTCTTACAATGAGCCAATCTGTAGGGAAAATTGGTGGAACCAAAAGTTTAGCTACAATTTTGAATAGAACCAAAGTTTCTTTAAGTAAAGAAATAATGGATCAAATATTAGATAAAGACCCCGAAGTAGCAGCAGAAATTAAAAGATTGATGTTCCTATTTGAAGATTTAATTAATCTTCAAGATAAGGATATTCAAAAAATATTACGTGAAATTGACCGAAAAGATTTAACATACGCATTAAAAACTGCAGATGAGGAATTATCAAATAAAATATTTGCAAATATGTCCGAACGTGCTACAGAGCTTTTAAAAGAAGAACTTCAATATATGGGAATGGTAAAACTAAAAGAAGTGGAAGCCGCTCAAGCTCGCATTATAGATATTGTTAAGCAATTAGAAGAATCGGGTGATATTTCATTAAATATCCGTGGAAGCGTTGAGGAAGTTTATGTCTAGCGTAATAAAATTAGGCAGAACTACAAATGTTATTAACATAAAAGTAAGTGATAACTCAAGTTTCGGAGTTTCGGATAACGAAACTGAAGCTGAATTTTTGCGAAGATTGGAAGAAGAAAAAAGCGAGCAAATTTTTAATGCCGGAAGAGAAGATGCACTAAGAGAATTAAAAAATCATTATAACGAAACTCTTAAAAATAAGTTTGCTGCTTATGAGAGCTTAATATTTTCAATTGATGAACAATTAAACGAATACCGTGAAGCGTTTGATAAAATTGTAATAGATACAACTTTTTTGATTGCCAGTAAAGTGATTCAAAAATCAATTTATGACTCACCAATTATTACAGACACAATTAGGGAAGCTATTAGAAAAGTAATTGGTGCAAATAATATTGTACTTCGATTAAGCCCAAGTGACAAAGCACTAATTCAAGAAACGGATGTTGATTTTTTTGATAATAACTCATATTCAAATTTAAAATTTGAAGTGGACGATAGAATTGATGCTGGCGGCTGTTTGGTTGAATCGGAAATTGGAAATGTAGACGCACGAATTAGCTCGCAACTTAATGAATTAAAAAAAGCATTGTTAACTGAAACAACACATGAATAATTTGTTGAAACTTAGTTTAAATATTAATAATAAATACAAAACAAAATGAATCTTGTTGAAGAATATATAACCACTTTTTCTGAAAAAATTAGAGATATTGAAACCATTAAGGTTAATGGAAAAGTAACTGATGTTGTTGGATTAGTTATTGTTTCCTTTGGACCTAACGTTTCAATTGGTGAGGAATGCAAAGTTGTTGATAGAGCTGGTAATATTGTTTGTTCGGCAGAAGTTGTTGGTTTTAAGGAAGGTAAAGTACTTTCAATAGCGCTTGGTGAAGTGCATGAAATTTCACCTGCTTGCGAAATTGTTGCAACCGGCAGAAGTTTTTCTGTCCCCGTTGGAGAAGAATTGTTAGGCAGAGTTATTGATGGATTGGGAAATCCTATTGATGGGAAAGGCCCTTTAAATTTATCCGAAAGAAGATCAATTTATAGAGACCCTCCTAACCCACTTGAAAGAAATAGAATTAGTACAAATCTTCAGACCGGTGTAAGAACAATTGATGGACTTTTAACAGTTGGAAAAGGTCAAAGAGTAGGAATTTTTGCTGGAAGTGGTGTCGGTAAAAGTGTTCTCTTGGGTATGATGGCACGAAATACAGATGCAGATGTGAATGTTATAACTCTTCTTGGTGAACGAGGAAGAGAAGTTCGCGAATTTATTGAAAAGGATTTAGGCGAAGAAGGTCTTAAAAGGTCTGTTGTTATTGTTGCAACAAGCGATAAACCAGCTCTTATTAGAACCAAAGGAGCATTTATTGGAACCACAATTGCCGAATATTTTCGGGATAAAGGAAAAGATGTTTTATTAATGATGGATTCTGTAACACGGTTTGCAATGGCGCAAAGAGAAATTGGGTTAACCGTTGGTGAACCCCCAACTACAAAGGGTTATACTCCATCGGTTTTTGCTTTACTTCCAAAATTACTTGAACGTGCAGGAACGTCAACTGCTGGCTCAATAACTGGATTTTATACTGTGCTTGTTGATGGAGATGATATGAACGAACCAATTGCAGATGCTGTACGCTCAATTCTTGATGGACACATAGTTCTTTCAAGAAAAATTGCAAACAAAGGACAGTACCCTGCAATTGATCCGCTTCAAAGCGTAAGTAGAGTAATGCCAGATATAGTTACAGAAAGCCATCGCGAAAGAGCAATGTTATTCAATGAAATACTTTCAACATATAGCGACGCTGAGGATTTGATAAATATTGGAGCCTATGTTAAAGGAAGTAATCCGCAAATTGATCACGCATTACAAAACATTGCCAATTTGAGAACTTTTATGAAGCAAGGAATGAATGAAAAATCAGATTATAAAGAAACAGTAAGGCGATTAAATGCAATGATAAGAGAACCTCTGGAGCTTAATTAAATGAAAAAGATAATACATGTTCCTAACACGTTTATAATAAATTCATGTTTTTTAATAAACAAAACTATAAGAATTAATTAAAATGAAAAAATTTAAGTACCAATTTGATGCAGTTCTAAAATTTAAAGACAGCGCTAAAAAGCAAGCTATGAAAGAAGTTGCTGAAGTTGGTAAAGAAATTGAGCAGATGTTATTAAAAAAAGAAAATTTAATTGCTGAACTAAAAGAATGTAAGCTAAATTCTCAAAAGACAACAGTAAAAGTTTCTGAACTTCAATTTGTTGAAAGCCATATATATTTTCTAAATAAGAAAATTCAGTTTATTGATAGAGATATTATCCGACTAAAGTATTTGCTAAAAATGAAGCAAAGTGTATTGGTTGAAAAGACAAAAGAAAGTAAGATATTCCAAAAATTAAAAGAGTCAAAATTTATTGAACACAAAACTGAAGAAAGCAAAGAAGAATTAAAAATGCTTGATGAACTTGCAATACAAAAAATGAGTAGGAATTAAAAATGTTAGAGAAAATAGCTACGGCAATAATAATCATAATTGCGTTTATAATGGTAACGGTTGCAATTGCATATCTTAACTTAAAATATAATAATGTTTTTGCTTTCGATTTTACTCCAGCTCATCAAGCGGTTGAATTAAGAACAGAAAAACAAATTAGTGAGCTAAAAGAATCGTTAAGACCAGAAATTGAAAAATCAGTTTTTGATTCGCTCAAAGTTATAGGCTTTGATTCAACAGCAATAATGAATGCAAACAACAGATTGGTTTTATTGGAAGACAGTATTGAGGTTTTGCAAGATAGGATTGCAAAATTATCAAATGAAAAATTGGCTCTTGAAGCAATAAAAGCAGATAATGAAAGAAAATCAGAGAGTAATGAAGAATACAAAAAATGGATAGCTGAAACCTCAAAATTTTATGAATCTATGGAATCTGCAAAAGCAGCTAAAATAATTCTAAAATATTCCGATAATATTGCTAAGGATATTCTGTATAGTATGAAAAAGAAGAAAGCCGCTGAAATACTTGCAGAAATAAATCCAGAAATAGCAAAAAGAATAACGCGAGTACCATAATGTTTTTTAATCCTTTGTTTATATCGAATGCTAGTACTGGTAATACCGTTGAAGGCACAAAAAAAAATAAATTTACGAACAGCAATTATCTGTTCGCAAATATTATAAATGTTTCAAAAGAGAAACTTTCTTTTTCAGAGCCTAATATTGACCTTGATGAGAACAACAAAGCGCTTTTTAATAGTTTGAAAAGCACTAGTTTTCAATTAAGCAAAAAACCAGATGCAAATACAAATCAATTTATCTCGGATGAATTGGCTTTGTCTGCATTCCTATCTCAAATTTTAGAACAAATTAATGAAGCAAATTTTAACCTTAAGAGTATTGATGAAGAAAATTCAAAAATAGAAGCCACAGTTTTACCCGAACAAATTAATCAAATAGTTGAATCAGTGGTAGCAGGCAATAAAATTTCAATTCCTATTAGTAATTACGGAAAAGTTGCTTTTGTTGAAATTCAAAAATTGGATAAAAATTTATTAAATGGTAATTCCCCAAAAGGAATAAAGCTTGGAAGTGCTAAGCAAACAGAAATTCAACTGACAGATGCTGATATAAATAAAGTTGTTTCAGGAATATCGCTTGCTTTAAAAGAGGTTTTTAATTTTGAAAACATTGAAATGGAAAGCAATAAAACACAAGCCATTGTGGCAAAAATAAAAAATGAATTTTCAAAGCTTGTTCCAAGCAAAGATGAAACATTTCAACCTCAAAAAAACATTCTAACAAATTTAATTAGCGGAATAGAAAAAGAGTTAAAACTAAATAGCACCGAAAGCAATGAGCTTAAAAAAGTAATAGTTTCACAATTTGCAAAGTTAATTAACGAAAAATCGACGAATACGAAAGGAGTAACGCCCACAACAGATTTGGTTCTTTTAAAAGAAATTTCGGAAGAATTAGCTTTAACTAAAAGTGAGCAAGAATTAATTGGCAGCTTTAATCTTTCTGTTGTTAGTCCAATTGAGTTAAAAGAAAAAATTGAATTTTTAATGTCAAAATCTGAAAAACATGCTGAGTTAAAACCTATTTTAAATAAAATCAATAATTTCATAAAAGACGTTCCTCCCCAGCCAAAGGAAAATGTTCTTGCAGTAAAATTACCACTTCAAGAAATTGCAAAGGAATTGAAACTAACTCCAAACGAAATTGAAACAGTTAAAAACATTGCCTCAGAAAAAGTATCTCTTTTAGAATTGAGCAAAGAATTAAAAGCAGAAGCAGTAAAAGTCAACGCTTCTCCAGTGTTA
>PCUD01000152.1:0-3567 GCA_002786785.1 Ignavibacteriales bacterium CG18_big_fil_WC_8_21_14_2_50_31_20
CACAGAAGTTGATGTAAATATACTTGGTCATATTTTTGAGCATTCGTTAAGCGAAATTGAAGAAATAGCTGCTGAAATTGAGGGAACTGCTACAGACAAAACAAAGAGCAAGCGAAAGAAGGATGGAATTTTTTACACTCCAAAATACATTACTCAGTACATTGTTGAAAACACTGTTGGTACTCTTTGCAAAGAGAAGCGGAAAGAATTTGAGATAGTAGAAATTGAGTTTGATGGTTCGTACAAAATAAAAGAAGGAACTCTTTCTGCAAAAGGTAAAAAACTATTTGAAACTCTTGAAGCATACAAAAAATGGTTGCTTACTTTAAAAATTGTTGATCCAGCTTGTGGAAGTGGTGCATTCTTGAACCAAGCACTTAATTTTTTAATTGCAGAGCATAAAAGCATTGATGATATAATTGCAGAATTAACCAACACACCTTTACGTTTGTTTGATACAGAAAAATCCATTTTGGAAAACAATCTTTATGGAGTGGATATAAATGAGGAATCCGTAGAGATTGCGAAACTTTCTCTTTGGTTACGAACTGCACACAGAGACAGAAAACTCTCGAACCTAAACAGCAATATAAAATGTGGAAACTCGTTAATTGACGACCCCGAAGTTGCTGGAGACAAAGCTTTTGATTGGAATAAAGAATTTCCAGAAATTATGGGTAATGGTGGTTTTGATGTTGTGATTGGAAATCCGCCATATGTGCATCTAGAAAAGATAAAAGATACTTCATTAGCTTTAAAAAATGCTAACTATCAGACATATCATAGTCAAGGTGATATTTATTGTGTTTTTGTTGAAAAAGGAATTGACGTTTTAAAGCATAATGGTTTAATTTCTTATATTATGCCTAACAAATGGCTGCAAGCAGGTTATGGAAAACCATTAAGGGAATATTTTTTGAAGTACAAAATGATTGAGTTGATTGATTTTGGAGATATTCAAATATTTGATGGTGCGACAACTTATCCATGTATTTTTATTTCGCAAAAAAACGAACCTCAAAAAGAAATTTCAATTTCGGTCTTAAAAGAATCTAATTCGCTAGATTTTATATTCAATGTAAAACACACTGCTGAGATGTTTGAAACCAGTTCTTTTAATGGTGATACTTGGGTGATTACATCAAAAAAAGAACAAACATTTTTAGCAAAACTTCAAAATGAAAATATTAAACTTACAGAATTCATTTATGACGAAGCTTACTATGGTATCAAAACTGGTCTTACTGAGGCATTCGTAATTGATGAAACAACAAAGCAAAATATCGTCAGCAAAGATGATAAAGCATTTGATATTATTAAGCCTATCTTACGTGGTCGTGATATTAAGCCATGGATAGGTACTAGTGATGATTGCTACATAATAGGAACATTTCCTTCTCTAAATCTTGAAATTGAGAATTACCCCTCTATAAAAGAGTACTTATTAACCTTTGGAGAAGAACGATTAGCACAATCTGGAAACAAAGGAAGTAGAAAGAAAACGAGTAATAAATGGTTTGAAACGCAAGACACAATTGCTTATTACAAAGAATTTCAAAAACCTAAAATAATGTATCAGATTTTTCAAGTAAAGCCTTGTTTTATTTACGATGAACAAGGTTTGTTTTGCAATAATTCAATGTGGATAATACCAACAGATAATAAAGCCCTAGTAGGAGTTTTAAATTCTAAAATGGGTTGGTGGTTGATTACCAAATATTGCACTCAAATACAAAATGGTTGCCAATTGATTTGGAAATACTTTGGTCAAATTCCAATTCCAAAACTCAATTCACCAGAATTAACAAATTTAGTTGAACAAATGCTTGAATACACGAAAAGTCAACAAGGCATATCGAGTAAATTTATAAAATATATTAACTCACAATTTTCTTTTAATAAGTTAAGCCGAAAGCTTGAAAATTGGCATGAATTGGAATTTTCAGAATTCATTAAAGAGATTAATAAGGGCATAAAAGAGTCTGGTGGTAATTATCTATCCAAATCGGATGAAATGGAATGGATGGATGTTTTTGAAAACAATAAAACTAAAGCACAAAAAATAAAATCCGAAATAGAAAAAACAGACAAAGATATAAACCAAATAGTTTATGAGTTATATGGTTTAACAGAGGAAGAGATTGGGATTGTTGAGGGTGGTGTTTGATAGAAGATATTGAAATATTCCCAACGCTAGAGGAAGTTGAAAAAGGCATAGAGGCTTTATCTAAGAATAAGTGGCTGCAAAATTTCACTGTTACTAATCTTAATAAAGATTTTGAGAAAATCTCAAATGAAATAAAAAAACACTTTGGTCTTATACCTAGTTATAAGTTTATTCATCAAATATCAGATGTTTCAAAAATTGGAAGTGTTTTTAGAGCGAGAGAATATAATAAGTCTTTTAACATTAATCTTTTACGTGAATACAGTTATACCCCTATAAATTTGACGAAGTTAAATAGATGTAATTTTCCCCAACATCCAGTATTGTATTCTTCTGAAAATCCAATAACGGCTCTATTTGAAGTTCTTAATTCAAATAATAGTAATAAAATATTTTATATTTCCAAGTGGGACATAATTCCTAGCAGCAGTGAAATGATTATTGAATCCTTCCTTTCTGGTGAAATAAATAATGAAAATTATTTTGGGCATATAAATAAACTGTTACGAGAAAGATTAAATGAACCGTTTGAAAACAAACTAACAACTAATCAAGCAAATGGATTAAAACTATATTTGCAATATTTACAAGATTCATTCCTAAATGATAATGATTATTCAATTTCTGCTTTTCTTGCTCATCGAAGTTTATATGCACCTCATAATATTAAAACAGATATGATATTTTATCCAAGCACCAAAATCCCATTTAGTATAAATCTAGCCTTTCATCCAAATTTCGTTGAGAAGTCAATGTGTCTTAGCAGATTATACTGTGTTAAAATTAAAGATTTTGACAAAAAAAACGGTAAAATTGATATCGAGTATTTGAATTTTGGAGAATTAGAAAGGAGTCATATAAAATGGATACGAGCAACTGAAAGTGACGATAACTTCAAAAATGATTTTAATGGTCTGTTTATCAGAACTAAAATATAAACGAAATTATAGAATGAAAAGGTTAAATTGATTTATGCAAGAAAATCAAAACATAGAATACAAAGAGAATTGGCGGGACGAATAACTAAAATGGATTTGTGGTTTTAAATTGAAAAAACAAATAGTTTTAGTAAAAAAGGAAGGGCTGAACAGGTAGAGGGCACAACCTGAACAGCCCTTGTGAGTTGTTGTATTGCTACAACTATCACGGATTAAACTTAAAGAAATGTTTTATGGATGTCAATAGATATTAATTTACCAACATAAAGATTTGTTTAATAATGGAATTATAAGACTAAAAAGAGGGTGTTTCAAAAGTCATTACCGTAAGGATACCGTAAGCCAAAGCCCTAAGTTGTTGTAAACAAAGGGCTTTTGCGGAGAGTTAGGGATTCGAACCCCAGAAGGACTTGCATCCTTGCCGGTTTTCAAGACCGGTGCATTCAACCAACTCTGCCAACT
>PCUD01000152.1:3590-9117 GCA_002786785.1 Ignavibacteriales bacterium CG18_big_fil_WC_8_21_14_2_50_31_20
ATTCAATAAATGCAATGAGGGGAAATTCCTACCTCGTAATTTTCGAGGTTCCTCAAAAGAGAAGTTAGGACGACTTCCCAGATGATTCACTTTCTATTATACGTTTGTTCGGTTATCATTAAAACCCATTTTTAATAGGTTTAAGTTTCTCATCCGATAGAAACTTACGCATGAAAAAATGCAAAATCAAATTAATTCGATTGCTATTAGCAAAATATTAATGATAACTAACTTCAATAAAGTTTATAAATAATTAGATTAGCGAAAACAATTAATTTTACACCTATCTATTCTAATTATTTCAATTTTGGCATTCTTCCTGGAGTCCATGGTGCATTATTTTTTTCCATTTCATCCTCAAGTTTTTTTAATTCAACATAACATATTTTTTCTAATTCATTTTGAATTTTAGGAATTAATTCAACCAAAATTTTATAAGCAATTTTCTGATTTTTAGTGACATTAGAAGTTGATCTCCAATGTGTATATAGCAATGTTCCTAATCTACTATTAATTGAAACTTCTGCTGGAGGAACTTCCTCTTCACTAGCTTTTGGTTTTTCTCCATTAAATAAAAACAAAATTGAATCAACCCTTGTACTTAGTTGGTTTGCTAAGCCAAACATTTCAAGTGATTTAGTTGGTGTTGCATATACAGCTTGTTTCACTAATTCCAATCTCTTACTTAGTGCTTCAGCAAATTCTTGAGTTCCCCAAATCACTCTAGCAATCTCTATCGTTTTATGTTGAAATTGTTGGAGCATCCCTCTGTCGTTTGCCGGAATTGTTGTATTGTTTAATGCTTCTGTATAAAACTCACATTTTGGAACTAAATTTTTAATTTTTCCATTTGCAACCAGATCCATCGATACAAAATATTTCCCAGGAATTACAGGATAACTACTTGTACTTTTGGGTGTCGGATCAAATTTTTCATCCTTAATATTTGTTGGACTTAAATTTTGATATCTCAAATCCCAAGTAATTCTATTAACCCCTTTTATAGCGGGAGTAGTAATTCTTCTCACAAAATTGCCTTCTTCATCAGTAATGGTAAAGATAAGATGAGGTTTTAGTTCATTCTTTTCGGCAGTTAGTTCTTCGTAAGTAGGTTGATAAATTTTCTCATTATTTTTAAAAAGTTTTTTTTCTTTTTCTTTTCTAATTTCAATTTTTGTTTTAGGAACCTCTTTTAAGTAATAAGTAAAAGTTGCTCCAAAATCTGGATTTTTTGCTTCAAAATACGTAGCGCCTTGTCCATATCTGCTATTGCCTTCAATATACATTAGAGCTTTTTTTATTGGAAAAATTGCTGCTTCTGCTTCCAAAAGAGAATCTTTCAATTCTCTAAGTGGTGAATAATCATCCAAAACAAAAAACCCACGTCCGAAAGAAGCTAATACTAAATCACTTTCTCTTTCCTGAATTGCCATATCACGAATTGCTATAGTAGGAATTCCACTTTTGAGTTGAATCCATTTTTCACCATTATTAAATGTGAAAAATAGACCAAACTCCGTACCAGCAAAGAGTAGGTTTGGATTAATAAAATCTTGTTCAATTGTATGAACAGTTCCGCTATCAGGTAAATTGCCAGCTATCGATTTCCATGATTTCCCCTTATCATTACTCATTAATAAGTATGGCTTAAAATCGTCTCGTTTTCTATTATCGAAAGATGCAAATACCACATTCTCATCAAACTTTGATGCGCGAATATCACTAACATAAGTAAACTCTGGAACATCAGGAAAGTTGGAAATTTTCTTCCACGTTTTGGCATCCTCACTAACTTGTATTAGCCCATCGTCAGTTCCAACATATAATAGATTCTCTTTAACTGGGGATTCATCAAATGAAACTCCCATGCCAAACTGTGAAGTTGAAACATCCTTTACAACAGCATCAACACTCCAGTATTTATCCATCACTTTCCAAGTATTTCTATCAAGTTTTCTTGTTATGTCATCGCTAATCACTTCCCAACTATCACCCCTATCATCACTTCTAAAAACCTTGTTTGCAACAGTATAAAGTCTTGTGTGCGAATGTGGGCTTATTGCTAAAGGTGTATTCCAATTCCATTTATAAGTTAATTCATCTTCACGTGGCTCTGGACGAATATAAATTGATTCACCACTTTTTCTATCATAGCGAACCATATTCCCATACTGGGCCTCAGCATAAACAATATTTGCATCAGTTGGGTCAGCAGCACCCCAAAATCCATCGCCACCATTGGTTATAAACCAATCGTCATTAACAATACCTGAAGAACGAAGAGTTCGCGAAGGCCCGCCAAAGCTGTTGTTGTCTTGAGTTCCACCATACACGTTGTAAAATGGGTATTCGTTATCCACACTAACTCTATAAAATTGAGTTACGGGAAGATTATTTTTAAAAAGATAATTTTCTCCGCCATCAAAAGATTCATAAACTCCACCATCACCACCAATAAGAAAATGCTTAGTATCTGCTGGGTCAATCCACATTGCATGGTCATCAACGTGTCGGTTTTTTCTACCTAATGGTTTCCAAGTTTTACCACCATCTTCTGTAAAATGCGAAACTGTTTCAACGGAATAAACTTTATCAACATCTTTTGGATCACAATAAATTTCATTATAATATTGTCCACTTGCAGAATGGTTACTCATTTTACTCCAAGATTCACCACGATTTGTTGAACGATAGAATCCACTTTGGTTATCGGCTGCTTCTACAATTAAATATATTACATCTGTGTTAACGGGTGAAACAGCTATTCCCATTCCCCCAATATCAACCTTGGGTAGTCCATTCATAATTTTACGCCAATTTTCACCACCATCTGTTGATTTATAAACAGCGGATTCGGGACCACCACCAATTTTTGTGTGAACATGTCTTCTTCTTTGTTCAGAAGTTGCATACATTATATCAGGATTATTGGAATCAATTATAACGTTATTAACTCCTGTATTTTCAGAAATATCAAGAACTTTTTTCCAATTCTTCCCACCGTTTATAGTTTTATAAAGACCTCTATCACCACCTGGACCCCATACTGAGCCTTCGGCAGCAACAAAAACTATATCACTATTGCGTGGATCTATTTCAATCATTCCTATTTGACGCGAATCATAAAGACCCATATTTTTCCAAGATTCACCCCCGTCAATGGATTTATATATTCCATCGCCATAACCAAGCGCTCGTTGGTGATTATTTTCTCCAGTTCCCGCCCAAATTACATTTGGATTATTTTCATCAATTTTTAATGCCCCAATTGAATAAGACCCATAATTATCAAAAACTGGTTTCCATGTAGTTCCAGAATTTTCGGTCTTCCAAATATGCCCGCTTGCTACTCCAACAAAATATTCACTATGGTTTTTAGGATTAACAGCAAAATCTGCAATTCTTCCAGAAGTAAATGCTGGTCCAATGCTTCTAAACTTTAAGCCAGAAAAAGTTTTTGATTGCCAAGGTGATTTGTCTTCTTTTTTTTCATCTTCTGCAAAAAGAAATGTTTGAAAGATTAGTAGCAGTATTAATGCAGGCTTTAATAATTTCATAGTAACTCCGTTTAATTATTAACTAAAAGCGATAAAATTAAAATGAATTTGAAGTATTATATAATTCTTCAAATTCATTTTGTTAAGTATTATTTATTATATATTTAAATCTACAACGACAAATAAGAATTTTCTTTTGACGCATTTAAGCAAATAATGTTCAATGAATAGACACAAATATTGATTATTTACCTACTCTTTTTCAATCCACTTGCCATCATCTTTAATTATCTGTATCAATTTATCAACTGCATATTCTTGATTTAAATTTCTTTCAACAACTTTTTGTCCGCGATAAAGAGATATCTTACCAACACCACTTCCAACATAACCGTAATCAGCATCAGCCATTTCACCAGGGCCGTTAACAATACAGCCCATAATTCCAATTTTAACTCCTTTTAAGTGGTTAGTTTTACTTCTAATTTTATTAGTAACTTCGACTAAATCGAAAAGAGTTCTTCCACAACTTGGGCAAGCAATATATTCTGTTTTTGTAATTCTTGTACGTGTAGCTTGTAAAATTCCAAATGCCAAATAATTTATTTTTGAAATTGGAATATTGCTGTAATTACTAATCCAAATTCCATCTCCAAATCCAGCAAGAAAAAGCGCTCCAAAATCGGTTGAGGAATCAATAACCAATTGCTCAGAATCTTCTAAATTGTAATTAAGCCTTAATATTACTGGTGATTGTACTTCTTGTTCCATTAACTCCCAAAATGCTCGTCGTAGCTCAATTACTTTGTTTTGGTTTTTCGAAGTTAATACTAATATAATTGTTGAATCTTGTTTTATTTTAGAAATTATTTCATCTGACAAATCAATAATTTCCAAAATAAGAAAATTGATTTTATTTGATAATTGGCCATTACTCAAATATTCATTTATAGTTAAAATTGGAAATAATCCATTTCTCTCGGGTAAAGTATTCCATATCCCAAAATCAACTATTCCAAACAGGTTTTGAGGAAGTTCAATTTTAGGAATTTGCGTTCCTAAATAAATAAAATCAGATGATGAATCTCCAATATTCCATTTGTCGTTTTTGAATTTAAAACCTATTTCTTCCAAAGCATTACTATCAATAATATTTTCACTTAAATCCGCAATAACTATAGGCACATTGTTACCTCCAATATTTTCAACAGAATTGGTAAAATGTTTTTTATAAACAAACGGGTCAGAAAATGTTTCGTTAATGCTTTTAATTTTTGTTTCGTTTTTACGCTCACTATATTTTTGAATTATTTTTTTTGCTACAGGAGCTTCATTTTCTGGAGGTTCGGTTAACGAAACGCGAACTGTGTCACCAATCCCATCTTCCAATAATGTTCCAATTCCAACAGACGATTTAATCCTTGCATCATCTCCATCGCCAGCTTCTGTAACTCCAAGATGCAAAGGATAATTCATATCCTCAGCCATCATTTTATTAATTAACAAACGATAAGCGTGAACCATAACTTGTGGGTTACTTGATTTCATTGATAAAACTAAATCATGGAAATTATATGCCTGGCAAATACGCACAAATTCAAGCGCAGATTCAACCATTCCGAGAGGAGTATCGCCATATCGACTCATAATTCTATCTGATAGGGAGCCGTGGTTGGTTCCAATGCGCATTGCTGTTCCATATTCTTTGCAAATTTTTACCAATGGTGAAAACCGCTCAGTAATTCTTTCAATTTCTGCTTTATATTCTTCATCATTATATTCAATTTGGTCAAATTTCTTTTTGTCAACATAGTTGCCTGGATTTACACGAACTTTTTCTACAATACGAGCTGCGGCTTCGGCAGCATTTGGTGTAAAATGGATGTCGGCAATTAAAGGGAAATCATATCCTCTTTTTCGCAATTCGTCTTTTATATTTTGTAAATTTTCGGCATCTTTTAAACTTGGCGCAGTAATTCTAACTAATTCACTTCCAGATTGATACATCCTAATTGCTTGCTCGGCTGTTG
>PCUD01000152.1:9147-9502 GCA_002786785.1 Ignavibacteriales bacterium CG18_big_fil_WC_8_21_14_2_50_31_20
TATTACCACCAATTTCCAAATTTCCAACTTTAACAACACGCGTTTTTAATCGTGAATATTCGGTTAAACTATTGCAATACTTTAATTTTTCATTCATTTTTCTTTTTTTTCTATTTTATTTTGAAATACTACTTTAATATAATAAATGGAAATAAAATAATTACGAGTGATTAAAAAATTAACAAAATTTAATTTGACTTAGTGACTATCTATTATTTTATTAAATTTGAAAAGCTAAGATATTTTATTAATTATTCGATAAATAATGCAAATTCCAGAACACCAAATTGAAGAAATACGTACTAACACAGATATTGTGGATTTAATTTCAGGATTTGTGCAGTTACGAAAACGA
>PCUD01000152.1:9519-13380 GCA_002786785.1 Ignavibacteriales bacterium CG18_big_fil_WC_8_21_14_2_50_31_20
TGCTGGTGGAGATTCTTTTAAGTTTTTGATGGAATACAAGAACATCTCGTTTATAGAAACCGTTCAAGAACTTGCTGATAATCTTGGGATTAAAATTGAAGAAGACGCTGCACCAAATATTGAAACTAAATCAGAATTTGAAGAACTTTATGAAATAAATGTATTGGCAGCTAAGTTTTTTTCAAACAACCTCTCGAAAAATCCAAAGGGAGAAATTGCACGTAATTATTTCCAAAACAGAAAAATTAAGCCTAAGACGAATACAGCTTTTGGGTTAGGTTTTGCACTTTCAGAGTGGGATGCACTTTTAAATCACTTAAAAGATAATAAAGTTAATCTTAAACAAGCAAATGATATTGGACTTATTGATACAAAAGATGATGGAAATTATTACGACAAATATCGCGGTCGTATAATATTTCCAATTTTTTCTCCAAACGGTAGAGTAATTGCTTTTGGCGGAAGAGTTTTGAATCCCGATGAAAAATCGGCAAAATATATAAATTCGCCCGAATCAAAAATTTATTCCAAAAGAAAAACACTTTACGGACTTTATCATTCAAAAGAAGAAATTAGAAGACTTGACGAAGCAATTCTTGTTGAGGGCTATATGGACGTGATTTCTTTATTTCAAAATGGAGTTAAAAATGTTGTTGCTTCTTCGGGAACAGCTTTAACTGAAGAACAAGTTTTATTGCTTTCGCGCTTTACAAAAAATATAGTGGTTAATTTTGATGCCGATTTGGCGGGACAAAAAGCGGCGACGCGTAGTATAGAACTTCTTTTGAAAAATGGATTTGATGTTAAACTAATCCTTTTGCCAAATAATGAAGATCCTGATTCCTACATTAATAATTTTGGCACCGAAGAATTTGCAAAGCAAGTAATAAATGCAAAGGATTTTTTGGAATTTCAAACAGAGCAGTTTTTTAATGCGGGTGCTTTTAAGGATACAAAAAAATCAGCCGATGCAATTCGTGAACTTGTTAAATATGTTGCACTAATTGATGATGAATTAAAAAGAAATATCTTCATTAAATCCATTTCCAAAAAATTTAATTTAAGAGAAAAGCTTATTGAAAAGGAGTTGGATAATATTTTAGGGCAAAATGAAAAAAAGGAATTTAAGAATGAAGTTAGATTAGAGAAGAAAAATTCATCAAGTATGTTGCAATTGCAAGGCGATAACGAATCTGACTTTTCATTCCAATTTGAAAAAAATTTAATTAAATTGCTTCTTGAAGGTGATGAGAAAATAATTGAATGTATTTTTGATTATGTTCACCCTAACGATTTTAAAAATAAAATTTTTAATACAATTGCAAATACAGTTGAAATAAACTATCAAAAGGGTAATGTTAATACATCATCTATTATTGATAGTATTGGTGATGAAGAAATTAAAACAATTGCACTTTCATTAACACTTGGTGAAGATGTTATTAGCGAAAAATGGAATGTGAAAAATGAGGATGATAAAATTCAGCTAAATCATCTGCAAAAAGCTAAAGATTTGGTGCGCAAATACAGAATTTTAATAATTAACTCACAAATAACAAAAAATAATCATCAAATTTCTGTTTCGGATAATGAACAAAAAATAATGGAATTATTAATTGAGAATAAGGAGTTGACTCAACAACGCAAAAGGATTTTGGAAGGACAAGGAAATTCAGATTTAATATAGGGGCTATATGAATTCTACAATTTTTGAAATTAATACGCGTGTGTGGATAAAACAATTTGCACAAAACAACAATGTTCCAAAACTTATTGATGTTCCAGATAATTATTGGGAATCCCTTATTGCAAAAGGGATAAAATATGTTTGGTTAATGGGTATTTGGGAAACAGTACCTGAATCAATCGAAAAATATTGTTTTACTGATGGATTAATCTACGAGTATAGTTTAGCTTTGCCAGATTGGAAAAAAGAGGATATTATTGGATCGCCATATTCAATAAACAATTACATAATTAATCAATCATTATCTTCCGAAAATGATTTTATTAAATTTAAAAAAAAATTAAATACACTTGGTTTGAAAATTATTTTAGATTTTATTCCAAATCATTTTCACGCAAATAGTTCTCTTATTGATTCAAATCCAAAATTATTTTTAGAAGTCGCCGAAAGTCAGTTTTTATTAGATAACCGTACTTATTTTAAAGCAAATAATGGCAAATTTTATGCTCATGGAAAAGACCCATATTTTCAAGCATGGAAAGATACAGTTCAGGTAAATTATTTTTCGAACGAAACTCGCGAATTTATGATTAACTCGCTGGTTAATGTATCAAAATTGTGCGATGGCGTTCGCTGCGATATGTCAATGCTCGTTTTGAAAAATGTTTTTAGTTCAACTTGGATTTCGCATTCTCATCTTCATAATAACTCCGATATTGAAAACGAATTTTGGTTTGATGCAATTTCCAAAGTGAAGAGTATTAAAGATGATTTCATTTTTATAGCCGAAGCTTATTGGAACCTTGAATGGCAACTTCAGCAAATTGGATTTGATTTTACTTACGATAAAAAATTGTTGGATAGATTGGAATTTAGCACAGCTGAAAATATAAATGGACATTTGTTTGCTGAAGAAAATTACCAACATAAATCAATGCGATTCATTGAAAATCATGACGAAAACAGGGCTATTACTGCATTTGGAATAGAAAAATCGAAAGCCGCTGCAATTGTTGCAAGCACAATTCAAGGACTTACATTTTTTCAAGATGGACAGTTTGAGGGTAAAAGTATTAAACTCCCACTTCAATTAGGCAAAGAGCCAACCGAGGAACCAAATTTATCAATTATTGAATTTTATAATAAATTACTTAAAATTAGAAATAATCCAATTTTTCTTGATGGTAAGTGGAGTTTGTTAGATACTATTCAACTCCATGGAGATTTCACAAATAAAAACGTACTTGCCTGGCAATGGAAATTAAATACCGAGAAACGAATTGTTATTGTTAATTTTTCCGATTCTGATGTTTATTGTCGTATAAAATTTGATGTCCCTACTGCAACCAACAAAGTTATATTACACGATTTACTAAACGAACAAAAATATGAACGTGATGTTTATGAAATTATTAATGAAGGACTTTTCATTCATCTTGAAACTTTTAATTCGCATATTTTTGAAATAATATAAATTCTAGTAAAATCATTATAATTTACTAACTGTATTCATTTTAGTACAACACAAGTTTTGCTTTTTAAGAAAAAACTCATTTTTTAGCATAAATATTATGGCATAATAATTGGAATTATGGTTACATCGTTAATTCAAATTCTAAGGAGATTATTATGAAAGCCAAACGAAATGAAATATTTATTCTTATAACCGCTATTTCGCTTTACTTATGCGTTGATATATTTCCTCAACGAGCAATACAGAAATTTAAAAATCCTCGTATTAAATCAACAGAACAATCTCGCGAAAAATATACTCAACCAGAGAGAATTAAACCAGAAATACTGGATAGAAAAAAAGAAAAAGCAACAACTTCAAATCGAGTCAACCGCCCTTCAACTGGTGATAATGTTTCAAGCAGAGGTACAAGACAGCCAAATCTTGATATAGCCCCAAATAGAAGAGAGCCCGTTGAAATAGAAGAAACGAGAGAAAGAAGTGACACACGTCTGTTCGGAAATCTGGGAAAAAGAAGAATAACGCCGAAACGGGAAGTTCACACAAATAAACCAATTTATGTTGAGAGGCACATTAATTACTCTTATCCACATTATTTTACTTGTCGCACTTTTCCACTTGAAATAGTTAATGTTTATCCACATTTCCCTTTGCGATTTGTTTCGGCTAACATTGATTATCTTTATAGCAAAAAGAACAA
>PCUD01000152.1:13390-16006 GCA_002786785.1 Ignavibacteriales bacterium CG18_big_fil_WC_8_21_14_2_50_31_20
ACTTTTTTGAAGTAAATATTTCTGTGCTAGTGACTGAAGAATATTGGCAAGAGTTTGGTGTTTTAGTTAAATACCCAAATGGAAGAGAGCAAATAGTTCTTTTTAATGAAAAAGAATCATATTTAATTCCAGGAAGAATTTACAATTTTTCAAAAATTGTTGCCCTCGAAGATTTAGGCAATATAAATTTGAGAATTGGATTTTATGATTCATTTGACGATTCATTTTATCCAGCTGTTTATTCAAGAAATAAAACCGACCTTTCTATTTTTATAAGAGCTAAAAAATTCACTCTTTAGAAAATACAAGTTCATTTTTAAATAAAAGTTTAAGCAACTAATTTATTTCAACTTATATTTCAATATGTCTTTATTTTTTTTTACTAAAGATAGAAAATTATAGTACTTTAATTAAATAATATAAATTGAATTGAGCTTTAACAATGGAAATATTTTTAAACCCTTATGTTGCACTTTTTGTAATTATTGCTGTGGGAATTGCGGTTGGCAAAATTAGCATACAGGGAATTTCTTTAGATACATCAGCGGTAATATTTATAGCGTTTATATTTGGACATTTTGGCGTAATTATGCCATCAATTATTCAGAAAATTGGTTTAATATTTTTTATTTATTCTGTTGGAATTCAAGCTGGTCCAGGTTTTTTTGAATCATTTAAGAAGCATGGATTAAAGTTAATTGTACTTTCGGCAATAGTTGTTGGTTCTGGAGCCATTCTAACATTACTTTCTTCATATGCATTTAATATTGAAAAAGAATTGGTTGTTGGAATATTTACAGGCGCATTAACTAGTACGCCAGGTTTAGCTGCTGCAATTGAAAGTACAAAATCACCTTTAGCTTCAATTGGTTATGGTATTGCTTATCCTTTTGGTGTGTTGGGAGTTATACTATTTGTCAAATTTGTAAATAAATTTTTAAGAGTTGACGTTCAAAAAGAGGAAGCAAAGTACCAGCAAGAAATTATTTCTGATCATCCAATGCTGATTAATAAAAATTATGTTGTTGAAAACCCAAATGTATTTGGAAAATCAATTGACGAAATAAAAATAAGAAGCATGACAAGCACAAACGTTTCAAGAGTACTTCACGGAGATCAAGCTTTTACTCCAACTTTAGATACAATATTAACAGAAGGCGATATTATTAAAGTGGTTGGAACTGAATTTGATTTAAAAAATATTGAAATTCTAATAGGAAAAGAAACTGATCGTCAAATCTCTTTGGGCAAAAAATTTGTAGTAAAACCCTTTTTGGTTTCCAATAAAGAGGTTGTTAATAAATCATTTGTTCAACTTGCTTTGTTCACAAAATACAACGCAACTGCAACTTCCATAAGAAGAAGTGGAATTAATATTGCTCCAAATGCTCACACAAAAATTCGTTTTGGTGATAAAATTATGATTGCTTGCTCAGAAGATGATCTAAAAGCAGTTTCTAATCTATTTGGCGATGATAGAAAAGTGTTGGTCGAATTGGACTTTTTACCCGTTTCAATAGGAATTATTATTGGGATTTTAGTTGGAATGATAAGCATTCCTTTAGGTGATGGAGCATTTAAATTAGGTTTAACGGGCGGCGTGTTGCTAAGCTCTTTAATACTAAGTAAAATTGGCAAGACTGGAAATCTTATTTGGAATATTGCTGGTGAATCAAACCAGATGTTGCGAAAGTTGGGATTATTGTTGTTCTTAACATCGGTTGGAACAAATGCAGGCGAGCATATTGTTGAAACAATTTTGAACAACGGATATGAACTTTTAATAGTTGGAGCAATTATAACATTTTTCCCAATGTTTATTGCCACAATAATTGGGCATTATTTTTATAAACTTAATTTTCTAACTCTAATTGGAGCTTTAACGGGCAGCATGACTTCTACTCCAGCATTGAGTTCTATCGATTCTCTAATAGAATCTAACGCTCCAAAAATTGCATATGCAAATGTTTATCCTTTTGCTCTAGTTTTAATTATTGTATTTTCACAAGTTCTTGCCAAAATATTGTAGACATTTATTAATGAAATTAAGTACTGTGAACATTCGGTTCATAGTACTTAATTTTGAATAAGAATAAAAACACCATTCTGTGTCCTAACATTCCACAACATGCTTTTAACAAAATTTTATGGAAGTAACTTAAATAATTAGAAAAATAGTTTATAACTCTATGTGATAAATTAATTATTTTAAACCTCAATATTTATTTTGATGTTTTATATATATAAGAAAGTAGAGAAAAATATCTATAAATATTTTGTAAATGTTTATAAACATAAATATGGATTACCCAACTTTATAGGAAGATTATGAAACTCACATTTTTTGTCATGCTCATCTGTTATGCTACATTATTTACACAAAATTCAAAAATCCCAGAATATTATAATATTGATTTAAGCTTAACGACAGAACTACAAAATATTGTTAACACCCTTGAACTTGATAAAGATTTTAATGTTGGCGAAGATGGAATTGAACAAATTTCTCTTGCTGTAATTGATTTAAATAAAGAAACTCCAGCAATTGGTGGTGTTAATATGGATAATTTCATTTATCCCGCTTCTGTTTATAAAATGTACGTTGCAGCTGAAATA
>PCUD01000004.1 GCA_002786785.1 Ignavibacteriales bacterium CG18_big_fil_WC_8_21_14_2_50_31_20
ATTGACAATTCACCTCTGCCTATATTAATTGTTGCAGTTGGGACTAAGTCTTTTTTCAAGTTTTCCACTTCTTCTTTTAGGCTAATAATCTTTGGAAGAGCAGTTCCCAATTCCACTTCTAGGTTTTTAGACTTCCCAAACTTAGGGTCTTTTACTTGGATTAGTCGCAAAGGATATTCTTCAGAAAACTCACCAGATTCACCAAGTAGTATCCAACATACTTGCATTGCTGGAGTGCCAGATGTAATTGAAGCTGTATATTTTATATTATCATTTTTAGGAAATTTATCAACGTAGCTTTTTAGTGAGGTATAAATCTGATTGTGGTTAGTTACATCTGTTATGTCCATCTTGTGTTCAACAATCTTTCTTGCTAACCCTAATTGCTTTATTTCACGCTTGAGATATTTTACTATATCACTATAAGTTGGTTTAGAATAATTGTTTTCATTCCAAAGAAGAATTACCTCATCAAAGGTTTCATTCTTTAAAGCTGTAACAATGGCACCTTCGCCCTTGCTGTTTTCTAAAAGTCTCCCCGCATCATTACTGCCTACAAATGACAAAAGGATTTTTGCTATATCTGTATTTTCCTTCATTAAATATTGCCTTGTTGTTTCCCTTAATGTAAAACTACAAAATATTTACCATTTTATTTAAATATTTTAATTTTACTTAAAATCTCTTTTAATGACCACAAATGTTCTCTTTTTCAAACTTTATCTGTACCCGATGAATTTCTTGTAGGCAATTAATTCGATTGAAGATATGCTAGACATTGTCTGGCCTATCTTTTTTTTAGGTAAAACTGATAAAATTGTTTCATATATGTAAGATTTGGTCTTGAAAATCCTCGCCAATATTTATCAACTAAAACAAAATATTTTAGAAGATGATTTTGTTCAGATTTATTTGAGAGATTTCCTCATCACTAATGGGGAAATTCGATTTGAAAATTAAGACTAAAATTTCGAATATGCTCTAGGTTTTGTATTGAAAAGCTTCTTTATAATTTTAGAATTCCGAGAAAGTGTCTCGGAATTTATGATCTAGTTATAATTTAAAAAGAATGGACGAAAATGGGCTTTTTCACTGATTTTAATAACAAAGATTCCCAATAAAAACATTTGGGAATGACACTCTGCAAAAAAGTAACCCTAAGTTGATAGTATTACTTTTCGTGCAGTTTCAATCAACTGCTAAAAATTAACAACCAATTCCATAATAATTATTTAAATAAATTCTCAATAAGAAAATCCCAAAATGGATTTATTTTGTAACTTTCTTTTTTCTTATAATTATTCCAAAATTTTTGGAAAGTCTGTAATTCCATTATTCCAACAGGTCCTTCATAAATTCCACCATCTTTCATGCCATCATAAACTCTAATTGCTATTAAATTATTTTGATTTTCCTTCAAATCATATTTGCTTAAATAATAATACCTAAACTGTGTGTATTCAGTACCTTTCAAAACTAAATCTTCCATATCACCAGTTGCTCCAACTAGTTTTCCGTTTATAAAAACTTCATCAATATCATCAATTTTACCAACAACAAGTACATATTTTTGGTTAGCATTTTTATTGAAATAGAACTCTTTTCGGTACCATGCAAAACCGTCATAATTGTCGTAACCAATATCTCGCCAAAATCTGGGAACCATAATATTTTCCCATGATTCTTTATCAATGTTTTTCTTTTTCCAATCTAAATTATCACCTATTTTAAATTTCCAGTTGCCTGCCAAATCAATTACTAGTTTCAAGTCAGAAGTGTTCCTAAAAATTCCAATATCCCCAGATACTATCCCACCATTAAGCTGTGAGTCGTAAACTCTAATTGAAATTGTGTTTTTTTTGTTGAAATCAATAATGTTATTGGGAATAGGGTATATTCTATTAGCATTAAAAGCCGTTTGATAATTTGGAGGAAAAGCTCCCGAGAACCCAATAAGTATTCCATTAATATAAACCTCATCAACATCATCAATAAACCCTAGGCTCAAGTATAGATTTTCCTTTTTGTAATAGGGAAAAATTTCGAACTCAGTTCTATACCAGGCAAATCCATCGTATCCATAAAATCCATTATCTTCCCAATTAGAAGGTACGGGAATAGTTTCCCAATCTTTATCATTAAAAGCAGGAGAAGTCCAGTTCATATTATCACCAATTGAAAATTTCCATTCCTTTTTTAGATTTACCAATTTTTCTAAATCTCCTGCAAATAATATTAAACTATTACTAAAGCACATTATTAAAAACGTGGTTGCTAGAATTCTATTTTTATGGTTACTATTTTTCATAATAGATGCTTTTCTGGATATTACTTATTTGATAAATCTTCAAAATGTCTAAGATTACTCCCAGACTGAAGTTTGTAAATATCAACAATCATATTTAATGAAATATTTTTTAATAAACTTTTTTCATCAACATTTATTTCTTCAAGTGCTTTTTGATCACCAATCATATATAATGCAAATGCTATAAGATTCTTTATGTCCTTGTTTTTTTCAACTTTATATTTTGAAACAAGTAGTTGAGCATTTTCACTAATTTGATAAAGAGCTGTAAATTTAATTGCGCATATTTTTAATCCATTATTATTCGAGTTTATGCCGTTTTTTAGATTTCCAACATATCTGTCATATTTTACTTTCTCAACTGTATCTCTTAATTGGGCGAAATTTTGAGTTGAAAATGCAAATAGTAAAATAACTGTAAAAAGTGTAACAAATTTTTTTGATGTCTGTTTCATTTTATTTTCTCCTTAATAATTAAAATCTACAATACAAAAGACGGATAATAGTCTGTTATAGTTGTCATTGCTAAGTAAGGAGTTGTCATAAATTGTCACAATAATAAATAAACATAAAAGCGATTCCAAAAATGAATTTTTAGTGAAACAAATTTTAATTATTAATTGAGTGTTTATAAATTTAATTCGCTAGACAGAAATCAATTTATAACCAATTCCGTGGATGGTTATAATCAATTTAGGGTTATTAGGGTCTGTTTCAATTTTATTACGCAATTTAAGAATGAAATTATCCACAGTTCTAGCAGTTGTAAAAACATCTTTCCCCCAAATTTTTTCTAAAAGCTGCTCTCGGCTAACTGTGTTATTTTTGTTAATCCACAAATGATGAATAACCTCAAATTCTTTGTACGACATATTGATTGGTTTTTGATTTTCAAAAACACTATAGCTAGTAAAATCGAAAGTAAGTCTTCCAATTTTAATTGTTTCCGAAAGTTGTTTTTGCATATTATTTCTGCGCAAAATAGCTTTTATTCTGGATAACAATTCTCGAACACTAAATGGTTTAGTAATATAATCATCTGCACCAAATTCCAATCCTAGAACTTTATCAAGCTCTTCTCCCTTTGCGGTTAAAAAAATAACTGGAGTTTCGTTTCCCTCTGCACGTATTTTTTTGCAAACATCCAAACCAGAAATTTTAGGCATCATAACGTCAAGTATTATTAAATCAAAATTATTATTCGATATTTTTAATAAGCCTTGTTCACCATCTTCAGCAAGTTCAATTTCATAACCTTCAAATTCAAGATTATCTTTTAAACCTAACCGCATTGCTGGCTCATCTTCAACTATAAGTATTCTTTTCATTAGCTGCCTATACGTTTTTCTAATTTATGGGTAGTAATATTCTAAAAATTGATCCTTCATTTACTGTACTAGTTAGAATAATATTTCCATTATGTGCTTCAATAATACTTTTAACTATTGATAATCCCAATCCAGTACCTTTTGTATCATGAATATTTCCAGTGGAAGCACGGAAAAATTTATCAAACACTTTCTTTTGTTCCTCTTTAGAAATACCTATTCCATAATCTTCAACTTCAAAGTATATAGAATTATTGTTTGATCCAGTTCTTATAGTTATCATTTTTTTATTGGAGGAATATTTAATTGCGTTATCAATAAGATTTATAATTGCTTCTGAAATTGCTTCTTTGTCACATTTAATTATGGATAAATCTTGTTTGTCAAATTTGCACGAAAATCCTTTGCTACTAAAATGATAATCATAAGTATCTAGAATTTGTTGAATTATCAAATTAATATCATTTTTTGAAAAATTAAATTCTCTTTTCCCGGCTTCCATTTTTGAAAAATTCAAAATAGAGGAAACCATTCTGCTCAATCTATTTGTTTCTTGATGTATTATGGAATAGTATTCTTTCTTTTTCTCTTCCGATTTTATTCTGTCCATTTCTAATGTTTCCGAAAACATACTTATTAGCGCAAGGGGAGTTTTTAGTTCGTGAGAAACATTTGACACAAAGTCTGATTTTAATTGGTTTAGTTTAATCTCTCTATTTATACTTCTGAAAACAAAAATTCCAGCAATTATTATTATAGCCAGTGTTGCCAAAAGTAGAAACACATTATATCCAATTCTTTTGCCTGTTAGCTCGTCTATGGTTTCGCCTTTTAGAAGTATTCCAATTTCATAAGAGGGAATTATCCATAGTGCTTTTTTTATAGCCGTACTTTTATTTTCAACATTTTCGCTTTGATAAATGGATGTGCTATCAAGTCGATTTTTTACAAATAAAACAAATTTATCTTTTATTACTTCTTGAAATTTAGGTGCTAAAGTTTCATTTATAAATTCTTCCTTATTAAAAATAACACCAAAAATATTTTTCAAGTTTTGTGAATCTGGCAGTAAAAAAATAAGGCATTGTAAAGAATCGGAATAATTTAAATCAATAGGTTGAATTTTATTATAACCTTGCTTGTTGTATTTATTTAATGACAATGTAGATTTATTTATTTCTGGTCGTAAATTTTCTAAATATTCTGAGTAAAACTCGTTTTGTTCTATATTCTTTGTAAGTATTAATGATTTATCATCTGATAACACGAATAGACATTTGATAGTATTATTATTACTAAATAAATTTTCAATTTTTGTTTTATTACTTTCATTAATATTTAACGAATTTGAAGCATTAACTTGCCAATCTTTAACTACATCCTGAGAATATTGATTTATTGAAAATAATATGGCATCAAGCTGGTCATAATAAACATCTTGAATTAATTTTTCATTTTCATTTATTGAAGTAATTTGAAAAATAATAAGTAAAAATGTTGGAAGAATAATGAGAACAGAAAGACCAGCAAGTATTTGTTTTAATGTTTTATTCATTATTATATTTTTTGTTAATAGTTGACGAAGATAAATAAAAATATTGATTTAGGAAAATTTTCAAAGAATCTAGCTATATAACTTTAATGAATTTTATCCACAAAAATAACGGTGGACTAGTTCGGAAATGAGCAAAAAAATATAAGACCACATTCATTCAATTCATCCCGCCATATCGGTATTTCTACCATCCTGCAATTTATAGATAAAATTTTGTTGTGTGAAACCATTATTTGCATATTGCTATGGAAATTTAATTTTATATTGATCATAATTTTAAAAACTATTAGAAAAATTTTTATGACAACTTGTTACTATTCATTAAAAGTGTACCACCAATATTCATCAAAAGTGTACCAGTAAAAAAAATAGAAAGAGAATCATGATTTATGAAATGGAGCGGAGC
>PCUD01000072.1 GCA_002786785.1 Ignavibacteriales bacterium CG18_big_fil_WC_8_21_14_2_50_31_20
TAAAAAATCAATTAGAAAAGGTCAAAACTACTTACGACGAACTCTACATCGCTCAAAATCAAATTGTGAAAGAAACAAAAATGGTGAACACTTTAGAACTTCTGAATAAGATTAAAACCGAAATGTTTCAACCGCAGACTTATGACGCTCTTATTAGCGGGTTAAAAAATGTGAAAAACTTTCAACAAGTCCTTGATCAAATAAATCTCTTTAAAGAAAAAAATCTTTCATACTTAGATAACGCTGAAAAAGAAATTAAAAAATCTACCCGGCATTAACTACTATTTATAATAGAGCGAAAAGTAGCAATGGATGATGTTTGACCTGTTTGCCGACAAAGTAGGTGAAAATTGATAAAATCATTTTTAAATATTTAGCAAAAAAAAACAAAAACATTTTTAGAAATCTCTTGACTTTCTCGTTTTTCTTTTTGATTATAGTCACGGAAAAATTAAATTATAAAAGGATCTGCTTTTATGTGTGCTTTTTCTGAACCTTATCGAAAAAATAAACCATCATCTTTTCTTCATCCATCTTCTGTAATAATCCATGATTACATTTTATGTACGGTTAAATTAAATTTTTATTTTTATTTAAGTCTGGCATTTTTAACTGAATTAATGGAAAAACTATAATTGGAGTATATATGAAAAAAATAACCTTATTAATTGTATTAATTTTTATCTCAACTCATTTTCCGCAAAAAACAGATGAGATAAAACCAAGCATTAAGAATTTTTATACTGAATTAAATAATATTGTTGCTCATTATGATATGAAACTCGGTATGCAAAAGAAATTTTCAAATGATGAATTGTTTAACACTGCGAAATTGCTATATATAGCAACTGAAGATGATCCTGTTGCGTTTCGAAAAGAATTGAAGAGTGAGTATGATGCGTGGGCAGCCGAAACAATAAAAAATAATTATAAACCTATTGGATTAAAACCCGGGGTTAAACTGGGTATTTTACATAAATTAATAGATGAAAGATATGGAAAAAATTTCACAAAAATTTTAGAAATTCCCTATTACTTAAAGGTTAAGATACTGGATATTCAAGGTACTATTTACATTCATACGGATAAAAATACATTCCCTCAAATTAATTTGATTTGTTCTGTTGAAGATGTTATAAAAGGTGAAAAGAAATTCAAGAAAGAGGACATAATAACAGTAAGTTTTTTACTGCATTGGTTCCCAGAAGGTTATCCCTCCTTTGAAAAAGGTAATTCGTATTTTATTCCGGTTGATTATTGGAAAATGGATAATGAAATTGAAGCATTTTGCCTTGGTATCTTACATAATGCTGAAAAATCAGCGGTATTATCGTTAAATGAAAATAAATTAATAGATGCTAAAAACTGTTATTTACTTGATTCAACAAAAACATGGGAAATATTTAAAAGAAATTTTCTTAAAAAATATAAATTAAATTAAGAAAGGAGTAAACAATGAAAGCAACAAAAATTTTAATAGTATTAATAGTTTTAAGCAGTATTCATTTAACTGCACAATTAACCTCTTTTCAAAGAGTAGAGTATGATAATGTAAAAGGCAAATATATTGTGTATGCTGATGCGCTGGATGGTACTCCAGATAAAGTTTTTTGGAATGATTATTATAAATCCAGTAATTTAAAACTCAAACAATTTGATATTCTTTTTTCACCTCTTCCACTTGAACTATTGGGTTATGGCTCGGACATACAATCTCAGGCATTAACTTCGGCTTATGAATGGGAAGACCATGGATATATACATTATGATTTTACTGATTTTTTCCCAGCGATTGAGTCAAAATTTGATAATTCCACAAATATTTTTCGAGATAATTATGTATGTGGGTTTACGGCTATGGCTGTTACAAAGAATGATAATATTTATCAATTTGAGCCTTATTCCGATCTTTCTGTGACAGAATATAAACAAACAGCAATTTACTTAAATAATACATCGGATTTCAATTATAATTGGACAACAGACGTAAACGATCTAGGTACTATTAATGCAAGATTTAAATCGGTTTATCTCCATGAATTTGGGCATCTTTTATGGATAGGGCATAGTTATAGAATTTTAGGTCAACCTGCTGATGTGATGAATGCAGGGAATCCACCTTATCAAATGGCTAACTCTTTAACTAGTACTGACATAGAGGGAATTGCGCATATTTATCAATTTTTTGGTTGGGGTGCTACCGGTATAGAAGATGGGATAGAACTTAATGGCCCAGTATATTTAAATCAAAATTCTAGTTATGCTTACTCCGCAATTTTTGTAGATGTTGCCCCCTTAGGTGATTATGTTGTTGGCGGGTATAATTGGAAGATATTACTACGGCATGCTGAAGGAGAATATCAATATTCTACAGGAACCGCAGGCTCAAATGAAATATGGAATATTAACGCAAATTTAGGAGCAGTTCCAACAGGGTATTGCTGGTACAGAGATGCGAATAATAATGTAATTGGCAGATTAAAAGTTACAGGCACAGACAATGACGGGATTGTTCATACATCTGAACAGAATATTTATGTTTCCGGGGTTGCTAACAACACAACCAACGGAACGCTACCAAATAATGAGACATGGTGCGGAACAATGAATATAACAGGTAATGTAACCGTACCAAGTGGAATTACTCTTAAAATATTACCGGGAACTGATATAAGGTTTCAAAACAATTCTTCGTTAATAGTAAACGGTGGCCTTAATGTAAACGGCACAAGTATGGACAAAATTACTTTTGATTTTATTACTCCAAACGCAACTATACAAAATGGAATTAAGGTGAACTCTGGCGGCAGCATTAATATTTCTCATTCAATCGTAAAAAACGGTTACAAAGTTATCAATGTAAATCAAGGAGTTGCTTCAATAGATAATTGTGAAGTTACAAATTGCTCATCACATGGTATTTATTTGTATGGAACCGATTACACTTCCAGCCAGCCGGTAATAACAAATTGTAATATTCACGGAAATACCAACGGTTGCGGAATAGCGATGTATTATAGTTCTCCTCTTTTAATAGGGAATGAAATTTATAATAATTTTATCGGTGTAGGCGTAGCTAATTTATCACAACCTGATTTTGGAAATTTGGGCAATTATGGGAATAATAATATTCATAATAATTCTTCCCAAGGTGTTTATGCAATTTATTATGGCAGTCCTTTTTTGGGGAGAGATGCCTGCGAAACACAGGGAGGTCGTAATATTCTGGAAAACAATTCATATCATGAATTATTAGTTGCTTCTAACGTTGCTGTGTTAGCAGAGAAAAATTGGTGGGGAAGTGATCCTCCTAATTCAAGTAAAATTACCAGCTTTTATAATACTATTGATTATGACCCTTGGCTTAGCTCAAGTCCTTCACAGCAGTTTGCAAATATGCGGTTATCTCCGGAGGAAAATCTTTTTAACACTGAGTTTCATCAAGGAGAAAATATTGGTGTTGATAAAACTATTCAAAAAGCAACTTTACCTCTTGATCCAAACATTTCGCTAATAAATAAGTTAGGATATGCAAAACGGCAAATTGATTTGAAACATTATAAAACAGCACAATTGATCACCAAAGAAATTATTGAAAAATATCCCGATTCAAGCGCAGCTTTTCTTGCGCTTGGTATGTTGTGGCGGGCAAGTAAAGAAGATGATATAGAATCATTTAAAGTATTTTTGAAAAATCTTGGTTTGCAGAAAACTAAAAACGAATTATTCGGTGCGGCAGAAATAATTGAAGCCGATTTTGAAAAAAATAATCGTGTCGCAAAGTTGAATACAATCATAAACAAATACAAAGACACCAAAACCGCTGAATTTGGTTATTTCAACTTGTTCCTTTATTATGTCCTTGAAGAAGACAATAAAGCTAAGGCAAAAGAAACCGGTGATTTAATTATTTCATTATTCCCTAATTCGCCAGCCGCTATTGAGGTAAACGATCTTTTAAATATTAATATTAAGGAAGTAATTGCTAAACCGGTATCTTCAAATAAAATCAATCTTACAAATAATGAACTACCTACTGAATATAAATTACTTGGAAATTATCCAAATCCTTTTAACCCAAGTACAACAATAAATTACGCTCTTCCGGTTCAATCAAATGTTGAAATAAATATTTTTGATGTCATGGGAAGGTTAATTAGAAGTTTTGTTATTAGCTCTCAAAATGCAGGTTATCAAAATGTAATTTGGAATGGGAAAAATGAAAACAACGAACAGATTGCATCGGGAATTTATTTGTACAGATTCAAAGCCGTTTCAACAGATGGAAAGGTCTTTGAAAAAACATCTAAGTTGTTAATGCTGAAGTAAAAACAAAACGAACATTAACAAGTTTATGTCCATAATCAAAACAAGAGTGCCGGAAATATTCCGGCACTTATTTTTTTCATTAATATTATTTGTAGTTCCGTTATTTGCTGAACGACCTGATGTTACCTTATTAAAAATTAAAGAGCATAAAACTTTAATAGAATCTGCGGCAAGATATTTTGAAGTAAATCCGAAATATTTAAGAGCTATAATCTATGTTGAAAGAACTTTAAATTATGATTGGGAAGATGATGCCCTTGATATACCTCTTGCCGAAGAAGGATTTAACAGTTCAATAGGTTTTAGTCAGGTAAAAATGAAAACTGCATACTGGATTGAGGTTCAAGTCAACGATTCAAAGAGCAGTTTTTTTCCAGGAAAGAAATACTCTGGTTTGTTAAAGGTGAGCAAAAGTCCGGCAGAAATAATAAAGAAACTGCAAAATGATACTTTGAATATTTACTTTGCGGCAGCATATTTAAGGATTGCGCAAAGCAGATGGTCGAAAGCAAATTATTCAATTGACAAAAAACCCGCGATAATCGGCACCTTGTACTCAACGGGTTTGTTTCATGCAGATGGGTCAGAAAGAAAGCCAAAAGACAATCCCAAAGCGAATTCATTTGGTAAAAAAGTGTTGCAAGCGTACCAATTATTCAAATAAATAAAAAACCTAACGCGACAAGTCGCAATGGATAATGTTTGACCTGTCTGCCGACAAGGCAGGTGGAAGATGGAAAATTGATAAAATCATTTTTAAATATTTTGACACAAAAAACAACATGTCTTGCCGTCAAGCAGGAAAGTTACATGACAATATTTTACTTGGAGAATAAATGAAATCATCTTTCACTTTTGTTTGTTGCATGATTCTCTTTTCCGCCTTAATAAAATCGCAAACTTCTCTGTATATGCCGCTTGATATAAAAAAAGCTTATGCAAATGGCACGCGAAACTATGACGGGACACCCGGCAAAAATTACTGGCAGAATTCCGCCGATTATAAAATCAGCGCTCAAATATTTCCGAAAGAAAAATTGCTAAAAGGAAGCGAGACGATAACTTATTTCAACAATAGCCCCGACACCTTGAATTATTTAGTTTTTCGTCTTTATCAAAATATTTATCAGTTCGGAGCGCCGAGAGAATTTGGCATTAATAAAAAAGATTTGCACGACGGAATTAAAATTCACAGAATAAAATTAAACGAGGCGGAGTTT